>NZ_JAHLPQ010000003.1:0-227614 GCF_018917985.1 Blautia sp. MSJ-36
CAGACATGATCATTATTACGGATAACATCTGATGAAGGAAGAACCCCTTCTTCTGTTATCTGATTTATAGAAACTTATTAACCAAGTAGTCTTGATTGACTACATCATTATTATACTAGAAGGTGATATATTAACGTTAACAAAGGACAAATAGTGTTAAAGAGGGGAGGAATTTAAACATGACAGAATTAAAATTAGAATTTGAACTGGAAAAACCAGAACTACCAATAGAAATAGATAGATTAATCGTAAGTTTTTTTAAAGCGGCAATCCAAAACTATTCAGAAGAGCTTTTTGAGAAGTTATATACAAAAGAAAAATCTGTGCTAAAAAAGTTTACCTGGTCAAATTATTTTCCAGGTGCACAGTTTACTTCAGAAAAAATTTTATTAAGAGAAAAAAAGTTTTTTATTAATTTTTCAACTATTGACTTGGAAGAGTTGATTCATTTTTATAATGCTTTCTCATTAATCCAAGGCACAAATTTTCATATGACTCATAATTCAATGAAGTTGGTTTCGATTAGAACGCAAGAAATGCGGGATATAAAAGATACAGAGATTATTGTTAAGATGCAGAGTAGTCTGATTGTACGTAGACACGATGTAAGTAAAAATACAGATATTTATTACAGCTGTGAAGATCCGGAATTTGCAGATATTGCCAAGGATAATCTACGTATTTTTTTACAGAAGTTAGATATACCAATGGATATTAGTGACTTTTCTATTACGCCTATAAAAACTAAAAAAGTTGTAACAAAAGTATTTGGACGCTGGGTTGATGGATCAATTGGAATTTTTAAATTAACAGGAAGCGTAGAGTTATTGAATTTACTGTATGCTGCAGGATTTGGAACAAGACGTTCTGAAGGACATGGAAAGTGGGAAATTGTATATTAGAGAGAAGGTGAATACTAAAGTGGATAAATATGCAATTACTCTAGGCGATTTTCAGAAAAATGCTGGAATAGTTGGCTTTAAGTATATGCTGGATGTAGCAGAAGCAAAAGAAGAAATTGATTTTGGGATTTCAGATGATGCTCAGTCATTGTGGATTAGTGAAGATTTTGCTAAAACAGCAGACTGGACTGATATGTATTTTAAAGCGTGCGTGAAATATTTTGGTCCATTCACAGCATATCAGGGAGTGTTAGATAAAATTCAAATTTGTCTTGAAAAAATAGAGAATAATAATTGGAAACCAGGAAAGGAGGAAAAAGAGGATTTAAAGTTTATCAATGATAAACTATTATCGAATAGTTATCAAAATGGATTTGAAAATATTAAGGAAAGTATCGAAAGTGCAGAAGTATATTTAAATTTAAAAAAAAATAAGTTGAATAGCAAATTGGAACAGTATGAACTTAAACAAAGATTGATTGAGTTAAAAGAATTCCTTATCCAATCAAAATGTAGAGAAACATTTATTATGAAGAGCGCAATTTATGCATATATTAAGTGCTTTTGGAGCGGAAAGAGCTTTTTGTATAAAGGAAATGCTAAAAAAGATATGCGATTAGTCTTTGAAAAAGATTTTTCAGATCCTTTTAGAGAATATTTGGAATCAAATCACAAAAATACAAAAGAAATATGTGTTGATTGTGGAGCTCCAATATATGGAAAGAAAGAGAAAATTCCAATTACGTTTGTGAATGAAACAGGAGACGATTTTGGAAATAATAGAAAACGTTCTGCATTTTGGGAGTGTAAAGTTGATGCGTTTCTTTGTCCAATATGTTCATTTGTATATGCATTAAGCCCATTAGGTTTTCGATTATTTACTGATAAATTCATTTTTGTAAATATTAACAGTAATGTTCGTTTACTGTTGGCTTCTAACAAAAAGGTTGGAAAAAGTGTGATGGAGGGAGAAAAAAAGGAAAATCAAAAGTATTCTCAGTGGTTTGCTCAAACGATAAATATTTTGCTTAAGGAAAAAATGCAGGAGCTTACTAATATACAGATAATTATACGTGGGGTTAATGCAGAAGAAGAGAAATATATATTTTATAAACCGCCAAGAAGTACATTGAAGATAATAAGCAAACCAGAAGTAGCCAGGGCTATAGAATGGCTGGGTAAAGTGCCGAAGGCAGAAGTTGGAAATGAGGTTATTAATATACATGAAAATGTAATTATGAATTTGTTTTACCAACATAATCAATATCTTTTACTTAATTCTTTAATGAGAAATGTTATAGACGATCAAAAGCTTAATTTATATATATATTGGATATTTAAAATTCAGCTATGGTCAGAACTTATATTTGAAAAGGATAGAGAAAAAAGAAAGGGAAACATTATGGATTGTAAAATTTTAACAAGGTGTGGCTCAGAATTAAGAAAGGCTATTATGGAATCAAAAGGTGATACTACAGGTGAATCTTTAAGAGGAATTAATTATCAGCTATTAACAGCATTATCTGTAAACAATGTTGGCAAATTTATGGACATTGTTCTGAGGCTTTATGGTGTGTATGGAACTGAGAAAGATGAAAATGAAAAATCGCTTCTAATACCTAAGGCATTGATTGAAATTTTGAACGATAAAGAAAAAGCTCAGATATATGGTCATGCTTTTGTTGCTGGTTTGGTAGGGTGTTATGAAGCTGGAAAGGAGAATTGATAATTATGAGAAGAGAAGGTTTAACATTCACAATGATATTTTTGGCAGAAAGTGCAAATTACGGAGAATCAATAAGAAATTTTTCTTATTTAAAAAAAATGAATAGAGGCGATGAAAAACAATATGCGTATATTTCCAGACAGGCGATGAGATATAATATTGTAAAACAGGCAAATTGGGATAATACACCAGTTGATGGGAAGAGTGGAGTTGTTCAGTTTGCACCATCTGCAACAATAAAGGAATATCCGGAAATAGACCTTTTTGGATATATGAAAACAATTGCAAAAGGTGATAATGAAAAAGGCGGAGCGGTTACCAGAAGTGCAGTGGTTCGGCTTAGTAATGCAATTGCGTTAGAGCCGTTTCAAGGTGATTTGGATTTTTTAACTAATATGGGACTTTCAGTAAGGGGAAATTTAAAAAATGGTATTGCACAGAGTGAAATACAGCGTTCTTACTATACATATACAATATCTATAGATCTTGATAGAATAGGTGTAGACGGGGAAATTAACCTTTCAGGCGAGGTGAAAGCAGAAAGAATAAAAACACTTTTGGAATCGGTACAATATTTATATAGAGATATTAGAGGAAGAAGGGAAAATTTAAGCCCATTGTTTATTATCGGCGGTAGATATGTAAGAAAAAATCCATTCTTTGAAAACAGAGTAAATGTAAATGAAGATAAAATTAATATTGAAACACTGAAAGAAATACTGGAAGATGCTTCTGTGAAGGAGAATACATTTGTAGGTATTACTACTGGTATTTTCGATAATGAAAAAATTATAAAGGAAGAGTTAAATGCAGAATCAGTGGGAGCGGTATTTACACATTTAAAAGAGGAAGTGGATCAGTATTATGGAGAGAGCAATTAGATTACAGTGTTTTCAAAATTTGGTTAATTATAGGAAACCAACTAGCTTTATCATAAAAGAAACATTTCCATTACCACCATATTCTACAGTATTAGGGATGATTCATGCCGCTTGTGGATATAAAGAATTTCATCCAATGAAATTGGGGATTCAGGGAACGAATAGTGGAACGGTATCGGAACTCTATACAAGATATTCTTTTTCAGCAGGTGGAAAATTTGAAAAAGGACGGCATCAGATCTGCATTAATGACAATGGAAGAGAGTATGGCATTTATAAAGGAATCGCCAATGTTGAGCTTGTATGTGAAAATCGTATGGTAATTCATATTGTTCCTAATGAAGAGGACTTTGATACAATTTATCAGTCTTTAAAATATCCTTCCAGATATCTGTCCCTTGGTCGTTATGAGGACTTATTGGATATTGAACGAATAGATATTGTGAATGTTCATAAGGAAGATGAATTAGATGTAATACGAGATATGTATATCCCGGTAGAAGAGGAATGGAAGAGCGCAGAGGATAGGATTGTAGTACCAAAGCAGGGAATTACGACGGTATATAATCTGACGCGGGAATATACAATCAGTAAACAGGGATTTCGTCGTTGGAAAAAAGATGGTGGACGAGTCAGAACATATTATTGTTTAAGAGGCGTGACACTGAGAACTGGCGCATATGTGGATGATTACGAGGAAGATGTGGCTGTTGTTTTATATTAGTGTTAAGTGGGCTGGACAGTTTTCTGGACAGTCATGGAAAGAGAGCACATATGAAATTCTACGCAAAATCAAAAAGGAAACCGTTATCTCAGGAAAAAAAGGATGAGATTAAAAAAAAGTTAAAGAATATTGTTGAAAAACTAGAGAATGAACTTACTGACGCGGATCTTTGCATTATAAATAATAGTGTAAAAAAGATTGAAGAAGATATCGAGGAAGAGCAAAAAACATTGAGAGAACACCAGGAAGACATTATAAAGTGTGCGAGGCTGTTTTTTTCTCAATATGGAGCTTATTTTACAGAGAAAGAAAAGGCATTGGTTATAGAAGCTTGTCGGGTGCATGATTGGGGTAAGGCGAATGAAATATTTCAGGCAGTGGTCAATCCAGAGGTGGCTAAAGAATTAAAGATAAATGCAAGGAGAACAATTCAAATCCCACATGGTTTTCTTAGCGCAATAACCATATCTCTGCCAGAATTCAGGAATCTATCGGAGTTGTTTTCGGAGGAAGATTTTAGGCCATTTATTACAGCGGTGTATTATCATCATGATCGGGAAGATGATTATGACAGTCCAGAAATTCGGAAGTATGGAAAAAAATATTATATAAAATATATTAGTCAATATTTAAACAGGGATATTGCGAAATTGTATTGCAGTAATATATATGATCTTCTATTTCGAAATAATCTTTGCCACAGTAAGATTCAGGATGTTTCAGATGATATTTGGAATGAATATGTTGTGATTAAGGGTTTGTTGAATAAATTTGACTATACAGTAAGTGCGGGCTATGAAGAATCAGAATTTGCTGTTGATTTAGAAGAGAAGAAATTAAAAAAACAAATAGAATGTTTTTTGCAGGGGAATGTATTAAGGCCAGCGCAGAAATATATGATGGAGCATAAAGATAGTAATCTGGTTATTATAGCACCGACAGGGTCTGGAAAAACAGAAGCTTCGCTTTTGTGGCTGGACGGAGAAAAAGGTTTTTATACATTACCGCTAAAGGTTTCTTCTAATGCAATTTATTCACGAATCAAAGATAAATACCAGTATGAAAATGTAGCATTGCTCCATTCTGACAGTATGGCTAAGTATTTGAAAGAATATAAGGAAGCTTATAAAGAGAACGATTGGGAAATTTGTGAAAAGTATGATCGTTCCAGAATGTTGGCGCAGCCTTTGACTGTATGTACGGTGGATCAGCTATTTAAGTTTGTTTATAAAGCGTTGGGAACAGAGATATTTGCAGCAACGTTAAAATATTCAAAGTTAATTCTGGACGAGATACAGTCGTATGAACCTCATGTAATTGCTACGATTATATATGGTTTGAAAATGATTCAGCATCTGGGTGGGAAATTTGCAATTATTACAGCGACGTTTCCAACGGTTTTGAAGTATTTTATGGAGAAATATGGTCTGGTAGAGAATGAACAGTATCTGTTTCAGGATTTTACTGGCAGTGAATATCAGATTGAAGAGTATCCGAGACATAAAATAAAAATCATTCATGCAGAAATGGATTTGGATGAAATTGCAAAACAGGGGATGAATAAAAAGGTTCTGGTTATCTGTAATACAGTCAGGAAGGCTCAGGAGATTTATAGTAAACTGAAAGATAAGAGTGATACTGTCTGGCTGCTTCATTCCAGATATATTCGACGTGACCGAGCATTATTAGAGAAAAAAATCATGGATTTTTCGGATTCTGATGAAACAGGTATCTGGATTACAACACAGATTGTGGAAACGAGTCTGGATATTGATTTTGATGTTTTGTATACAGAAATGTGTACGGCAGAAGGGCTTTTGCAGCGTTTGGGTAGATGCAATCGTAAAGGAAGATATTGCCCGGAAGATGCAAATGTGTATGTATATGACAATCAGAACGGCGTTGGAAAAAAGAATGTCTATGAAAAAGAATTATATGATCGAGCGTTGGAACTCTTACAGAAATATGAAGATATACCTTTTGAGGAAACGATGAAGACAGAATATATGAATGAAGTGTATCAGGTAGAAGCAATTCGAGAAACAGCATATTTTAAGGAAATAGAAAAAGATTTGGAATTATTTGATAATATTAATCCAACTGAATATGTAGAAAAAGAAATTCAGGTACGTGAAATAAAAAGTATTACGATTGTTCCAGAAAAAATTTATAGTGAGAATCAAAACTTATTTGATGCGGGAATTGATTTTTTAGAGGAGCCTAATATTAGCAGAGAAGTTCGGAGCTTGATAAGAACAAAACTGGAGGATTTGACATTAGGTTTATCTCTTTATCAACGATATCCTAAGGCTGTTGATAGAGAAATAGTGAAGGCCGAAGGGACGAAGGATAAAAGAACAAGAAGAACCATGAATATTCACAGAGCAAATTGTAAATATGATTTTGAATCTGAGAGCGGTAAAGGAGCAGGTTTACTGTTGGATGAGGAACTGGAAACGGATGGTATATTTGTATAGGTGATGAAAATGGACGAGAGAATCACTGGGGTGATGATTTATTATTATTTCGTCTGCAAGCGGAAATTGTGGTATTTTTGCCATGATATCCGTATGGAGACGGAGAATGAAGATGTAATTCTTGGGAAGATTCTGGATGAGAGCAGTTATAAGAAAAAGGATAAGCATGTGAATATTGATGATATTATAAATATCGATTTTATTAGCGAACATAAGGAACTGCATGAGGTCAAGAAAAGTAAGGCTGTGGAAGATGCCGGGATCTGGCAGGTGAAGTATTATCTTTATTATTTGTAGAAACGAGGTGTGAATGGTCTTAAAGGGAAGATAGATTATCCACTGTTGAAGAAGTCTGTAATTGTTGAACTGTCGGAAAAGGATGTGGAAATTCTGGAAAGGATTCTTGTTGAGATTACAGACATCCAACATCAGGAGGTTCCATCGGTTTCGGGTAATAGTAAATTGTGTAAAAAATGTGCTTATTATGATTTGTGTACCATATAAACTTTGGATTTGTATCGGGGGAAAAGTATGAAACAAAGTTTTTACGTTTATAATAACGGGGATTTGAAACGGAAGGATAATACGCTTCAGTTTACAAATTATGATGGTGAGAAAAGGGATATTCCGATTGAGAGGATTTCGGATATTTATGTTATGTCCGAGATGTCGTTTAATACTGCGTTTATTAATTACATATCGCAGTATGGGATCCCGATACATTTTTTCAATTATTATAATTTTTATACGGGAAGTTATTATCCAAGAGAAAGTCTGCTGGCAGGTCAGCTGTTAGTGAAGCAGGTCAGTTATTATACGGATTATGAGAAAAGGCTGGTTCTTGCAAGGAAATTTATAGAGGCGGCAGCGGATAGTATTTACCGGAATCTTCGATATTATAATGGTCGGGGAAAAGATGTGTCGGAATATCTTAGAGATGTGGATTCTCTCCGTAAACAGTTGGGAAATGTGGAAACGATTGAAGAGCTGATGGGGATTGAAGGTAATATCAGAAGAAGGTATTATGCTGCGTGGAATGTGATTGTTAATCAGGAGATTCATTTTGAGAAGCGTGTAATGCATCCACCGGACAATATGATCAACTCGTTGATCTCGTTTGTTAATACGCTGATTTATACGAAGGTACTTGGTGAGATTTATCATACACAGCTGAATCCTACGGTCAGTTATCTGCATGAACCTGGGGCGAGACGGTTTTCGTTGAGTCTGGATATTGCGGAAGTATTTAAACCACTGATTGGTGACAGATTGATTTTTTCATTATTGAATCGAAACCAGATTACGGAAGATAGTTTTACAAAGGAATTGAATTTTCTTCATTTGAAAAAGGATGCGTCTAAATTAATTGTATCTGAACTTGAAAAGAGTCTCAAAAAGACAGTGATGCATAAAGATTTGGGAAGACAGGTTTCTTATCAGTATTTACTTCGACTGGAGTGTTATAAATTGATAAAGCATTTGCTTGGTGAGAAAGAATATGAAGGGTTCAGAATATGGTGGTGAATTATGTATGTGGTTTTAGTTTATGACGTAAGTCAGCAGGAGAATGGTGCGAAGCGTTGGTCGAAGATTTTTAAGATTTGTAAAAGATATTTAACGCATATTCAGAATTCTGTTTTTGAAGGTGAGCTTTCTAAGGCTCAGTTGGCGCAGTTACAGCAGGAGCTTAAGTTGTATATAGATAAAGAACTGGATTCTGTGATTATTTTCAAATCAAGGCAGGAGAAATGGTTGGATAAGGAATTCTGGGGACGGAAAGATGATGCGACCAGTTTTATCCTGTAATTGTCGACCTGTGATACGGAAAAAATCCCGGGAGGTCGACAATCCTTTATTTATAAGGAAAATGAAAGATTTGGAGGCTATTTGGAATGCAAATTTTGTTTCAAAGAAATTGTAAATGACAGGGTCGACAGAAAGTGGTAAAATAAGCCTTGTGTTATAGGTAAATGTGGAGTATGGGTATTAATAGAAACATTGTGGAATGTAAAGTGCTGTATCCAATGGTCAGTGATGCCTGGAACCGGGTATTAATAGAAACATTGTGGAATGTAAAGCATTATTGTTATAGCGTCATTATCGGCGCTGTTCAACGTATTAATAGAAACATTGTGGAATGTAAAGAAAGTCGAAAAACAAGAGCTTGCAACACGTCAAAAGGTATTAATAGAAACATTGTGGAATGTAAAGAGACAGTAACACCAAGTAGCACACAGCAGACGGTTCGTATTAATAGAAACATTGTGGAATGTAAAGAGTTCTGCAAAGGTTACTCTTACCGACTGGTCTAGTATTAATAGAAACATTGTGGAATGTAAAGACGTTAGAGTTTACAATGCCGTTTGACACATCACTGTATTAATAGAAACATTGTGGAATGTAAAGTTAAATGATTGTTTAATTGCCGATACACCGTTTTGGTATTAATAGAAACATTGTGGAATGTAAAGGAAAAGAATGTACCTACACCCGAGGTAGTTCATGAGCCGTATTAATAGAAACATTGTGGAATGTAAAGACTATCGGTGATCAAAATGCTATTTATGTAGATACAGTATTAATAGAAACATTGTGGAATGTAAAGAGTCCTGCTACAGTCGCGGTTACAGGAAGCATTTTTGTATTAATAGAAACATTGTGGAATGTAAAGTTCGTAAAAATTTTATTGGCGTTCATTCGGACAAGTCCGTATTAATAGAAACATTGTGGAATGTAAAGAATGAAAACGCCGATTCAATTCCACCGATAGCACTGTATTAATAGAAACATTGTGGAATGTAAAGGAAGCTGGTGTGTTAAATCTGTCCGGCGGTCAAGTTGTATTAATAGAAACATTGTGGAATGTAAAGGACAGTGCGTTAAGCATTTTCTTATAAGGCAACTGCGTATTAATAGAACCATTGTGGAATGTAAAGAGTAGATTGTCAGGATCAGTTTTTATATCTTTCAGAACTGTATTAACAGAACCATCATGGAATGTAAAAACCGGAGGTGTCAGTTCTTTGCTGTAATATTTTCCGCATTAATAGAACCATTCTGGAACACAAATTTAATACAAAACAACACCCCGGCGTGCTGAACACCAGCACCCCGGGGCAATAATTTTTTATAAAGTTTCTGTCAACACTTCTCCACCAACTCCAAAATCCTATCCGTTGCATGTCCATCGCAGGCGGACATGAATTTTTCTCGGAAGGCGTGAACCTGGGAGGGGTTGAAGCGGGTGTCTAGGTTTTGGATGTAGTCGATGATTTCTTCGGTTGTTTTTACGATGGGGCCGGGGGTGAGTTCGTCGTAGTTGTAGTAGAAGCCTCTCCAGTCAAAATATTCGTCCAGGTCGTAGGCGAAGAAGATCATCGGGCGCTCGAACAAGGAGTACTCAAAAATCAGTGAGGAATAGTCGGAGATGCATACATCACTGACACAAAGTAATTTGTCGATATCCAGTTCTTTGGTGACGTCCATTGCGAAATCCTGGCAGTCTTCCGGGATTTCCGGGCGTTTTTTTACAAAGGGGTGATGTTTCAGAAGCAGGAAATATTCATCTCCAAGAGCTTCTTTCATAGCTGCAATATCCAGACAGTCAGGTGTCTGAGCTTTTGCTACTCTGCCGCGGAAAGTTGGAGCGTACAGAATAATTTTTTTGGAGCGGGCTTTGGGACACACAGAATAAACAGCTTCGGCAGCGGATTCGATAAAGTTTTTATCATAAAAAACATCGGTACGGCTGATTCCGGTAGCTACAATCTGAGTATCTGTATTTTTCAGATTCATCGCCTCTTCATAAGCCCAGCTGATTTCCGGACTGCTGACAGTAACATAGGCAAGATTCCGGTAATTGGGGAATTTCTCCTGATTTTTTCGGTTGTCACCGAAAATCAGATCGGCAGTACTCATGCCGAATTTTTTGAACGCGCCGCAGGCATGCCAGACCTGAAAGATACTGCTTCCTTTTCGAAGAGAAATACAGCTTGTGACGTTGCATGCATCATTCAGGAAAATATAATGGGCATCGGAAATTTCTTTCAGCATATGAAGACTGCGTTTTGTATATGCAAGTTTTCCTGGTTTGGTATTCAGCAGGAAACATTCATGGATTTCATAGCCTTCTTTTTCCATGCGGTTATAAATCAGCTGAAAAGTATCTGTAATTTTATCAAAACGGGCTTCAATAAAAACAACCTTTTTCGGATTTACTTTTCTTGTTAGTGTGAAAAATTTATAAGCAACAGGATAGAAAAAATGAAGAACGACAGGCTTATATATTTTTCGATATACTTTAAAAACAGGAGAAAGAGGTCCCCTGGAAAGTTTTTTCAATAATTTTTTCATCTGTTAATTCTCCCAAATCATAATTGTTTTTCCCATGATCTTATGAATATCGATTTCGAAAGCACGGATGATGTCCTGAATATTTTTTACGTGGATTTCGGCTCCTACGATTTTTTCCAGCTGGTTTACCACATCCGGATTTTCTTTATACAGGTTAATAAGACCAAGAAAATCTTTCCGGCCGCTTCGGCTGCTTCCGAAAAGACGAAGACCTTTTTCCAGGATCATTCTTGTGTTAAGCGGGGCAAGGTCCTCGGACACGCCCATGATGGAAATGGTTCCCTCCGGATTAATATGGTCAATGATCTGATTGATGGCTTTGGATGAAGCAGCGCCGCCTACGCATTCGAATGCGTGGTCCAGATAAAAGTCATCCGGAATCTCGGAAATCAGGAATACATCATCTGCAAAAGAAAAATCATGAAGTTTGTATTCATTGACGCCAAACACACAGATTCTGCTTTCCGGCAGTATGATTTTCAGAAGAAGTGAAGTGATGTAACCGAGATTGCCATCGCCCCATACGCCAATTACATTTCTGCGTGTATGTGAAAAACGGAGAAATCTTTGGATGGCATGGTAGCTGACACTGACGATTTCTGTAAAAGCAGCCACAGAAAGGTTGATATCTTCCGGGAGCGGTACAAGACGATCCGGTTTCATACTGACATATTCCTGCATAAAGCCGTCAAAGCCACTGGCACGGAACTGGCTGCTCCGCAGGTAATTCTCCGCAATGACCTCATCGGTTTCGGAAGGGGTATTGGGAATCATGACCACAAGAGTCCCCTCCTGGAACTGACCGGACGGATCATAAACCACCCGGCCTACTGCTTCATGAATCAGAGCCATGGGAAGCTTTTTGCGGAGAATGTTTTCCGCACGGAGCCCCTGATAATAGCGTTGATCTGCATTGCAGATAGACAGGCGGACAGGATGAACAATCACATGGGAGGTATCAAGGGTGATATCCTTAAAAACCAGTTCAAACTGACGGGGCCTGACCAGGCGATAGACAGAAGTTAACATTTATTTTCCCTCCATTAGAGCTTCAGCCAGACGGATATCAGAAGGATATGTGATTTTGATGTTGGTAACATCACCTTCTACCAGCTGGACTTTTTCACCTTTGAGAACGAGAATTTTGCATGCGTCTGTGAGAATCTGTTTTTCTGTTGCAGTAAGGCTTTCATAAATGTCGCGGAGTTTTTTTGCCCGGAAAGACTGCGGTGTCTGGCCCTGATACATAGTGGAACGGTCCGGAATGGAACTGATAAACTGATGGCCTGCGCTTTCCACAATGGTATCCGTTGCCGGGATTACGGTGTCACAGGCGCCACATTCCTGGGCTGCACGGATATTTTCTTCAATCATGCGATGGGAGACAAAAGGACGGACAGAGTCATGGGTGACAATAATGGTATTGTCATCAAGGCCGAAATTTTCTTCAATATAGCGGATTCCATTCATGATGGTTTCGTTTCTTGTGGAACCGCCCTGTACAACAACAACGTTGGATGATCTCGGGATATATTTCCGGATCAGATCCCTGGTGTGTGAGATCCATGCTCTTGGTGAAAGAACGATTACTTTATCGAAGGCAGAATGAATGGCAAATTTTTCTATTGTGTGGATAATGATTGGTTTTTTGCCGATTTCCATAAACTGTTTCGGGCGTTCTGCGTTGCCCATTCGTGTTCCCTGGCCACCAGCCAGGATAATTCCAAAAATATTATTAGCCATATATATTACCTCTTATTTATTTGGAGATTTTGAAACATAATCCATAATACGCCGGGTTGCATGTCCGTCGCAGGCGGCCATGTAGTCCTGGAAGAAATCGTGGTATTTCTGATTAACGGAAGAATTAAGGCGTGCTTCGTCAGAAAGAACTTTTACAAGCTGTTCTTCTTTTTGAATATGGATACCTGGAAGTGTGTGGTAATCCAGATAAAAACCTCTGTTGTCCAGATATTCTTCCAGATCCGGGGCAAAGAGAACCAGTGGAAGCTGATAGATCATGGCGTCAAAGAGAATGGAAGAATAATCGGTAATGACAATATCAGCAACCGGAAGCAGTTCTTCGGAAGGAATGTCACAATTGGTTCCTTCGGTGTGTACCTGCGTATGAGGATGCAGTTTAATAATGAAATAATGTGTATCTTTCAGTTCTTCCTGAGCTTTCAGAACATCATCCAGTCCATAAACACTGGCAACCCCAGGTTTTCCACGAAAAGTCGGAGCCCAGAGAACGATCTTTTTGTTCCGGGCTTCCGGGTACTGGCTGAAAAAGTTATCCCGGCATTTCTGATTGAAAGTTTCATTAAAATACATATCTGTCCGGCTGACACCAACTGGAAGAATACTGGTTTCCGGAAGCTTCATGGCACTAGCAAAAGGTTTTATGCAGATATCGGAACTGACAGTTACCAGACTGCAGTTTGCCATTACATTGCCAACATAATAGGAAGGGATATCTTCCTCTGTGTCATAGCCGAATTTTTTGAATGCGCCACATGCATGCCAGAGCTGTATGACCTGTGTCTCGCTGCGTTTTTTGCAGGATGCGGCAGGCAGAAAATTGTCACAGATGATAACGGTTTCCGTTGTGGCGTATTTTTTCATGAAAGAAACCATATTCCGGAAAATCTTCACAGGAGAAGATTCGTTATTATTCCAGTACATTTCTGTAACCTGAAGCTCCGGATGCCTGGAAAGCTCTTCTTTTATGGCGAGCATACTGAACGGAATTTCGTCGTGATGTGCATCCGCCAGGATTACAGTTCCGGGTATGACAGGTTTTGCAGTACAGGCGTTATAAACAACCGGAAGAATCAGCTGCTGGAAAAGCATTTTTATGATTTGTTTTATTCCAAATATCATTACAGATCCTCCCGTTTTATATTATCTATTATTGCAGGTTATTATAAATCAATACCTGGCGAAGTATAACATAGTTGTTTCGAAAATTTGTTATTCTTGTTTTACAAACTTTACATAGAATTAACAATACCTGTGAAGTATAACATATCCGGGGTAGAATCACAACATTACGGTATTTGCTGACTGCAGATGCGGTTTTACAGAGATTTCAGCACATTCACAAGCCGGGAATTATCTTCCGGCATCATAATGCAGAAACGTATAAATTCGCCTTCCAGACACTGAAAGGAAGAACAGTCACGGATCATCATGCCCTGACGGATACAGGCTTCAAAAACATCATAAGAAGTCAGGCTGTCTTTCAGGATTTTCAGCAGGATAAAGTTTGCGTAAGCGGGATAAACTTTATAGGTGCTGATACTTTTCAGCTCATCAATCATTCTGTCACGTTCGGAAAGAATGAGCTGGCGTGTCTGCTGGATATATTCTTCGTCCTGGAGCATAATCTCGCCGGCAAAAGCGCCAATGCTGTTGAGGGACCAAGGAGTCTGTTTTTCACGCATTTTCTCCAGGAATTTTTTGTTTCCGGTGATGCCGTAGCCCAGGCGCATTCCGGGAGCCGCGAAGAACTTTGAGACACCACGGAGAACCATGAGATTGGTGAATTCTTGTGTCAGAGGAACTGCAGTGATGGCACTGATGTCCGGTGCAAATTCCACGTAGGTTTCATCAATCATGACAAAGATATCTTTTTCTGCACAGAAATGGATCAGATCCCGGAGGTCCTTTTTTGAGATGGCAGAAGAAGTGGGGTTGTTGGGGTTACAGAGAATGAGAAAATCATAACCCTGCTCCAGTTTTCGGCAGAGATCCGGAATGTCCGGTTCAAAATCCATACTTTCCTGAAGGTGATAATATTCCTGTGTGCTTCCGGAAAAAGAAAGTTCTCTGGAGTATTCAGAATAGGTAGGTCCAAGAATAAGGGTATGCTTCGGAGAGCGTTCCTGGATCAGAAGAGAGATCAGTTCACTGGAGCCGTTTCCCGGAAGGATAAAATCAGCCGGAATATTGCAGTAGCGGGAAATGGTATTACGAAGAGATGTATAATCTCTGTCCGGGTAGGAAGAAAGCAGTTCTATATGGCTGGCAATGGCCTGGCTGGCTCTGGGGGATAAACCCAGAGGATTCACATTTGCACCAAATTTGACGATATCTTCTTTTTTCAGATTGTAGTAACTGCAGATTTTTTCTATATCACTTCCGTGAAAAACGGGTTTTGTGTCCATTATCTGTCACCTCATTTGTTTATTTATTATTTCAGAAATTTATATCCAGTATACACCAGAAAGCCTTTTAAAGAAAGGCAGGATAGAAATTTTCTAAGTTGTCTGGTAAAATACAGTTATGCATAACTGGCGGATGGAAGACAGGTTCGTCTGGCGTAAAATACAGAGGATTTTTAACGGAGACGGACAGAAAGAGGGAAACAGAGATGAAGGCAGAAGATAAAAAAATTGCGATAATCGGTATCGGTGGTGTAGGTGGATATATAGCGGCAATGCTGGCGAAGGCTTATCCTCATGTGACGATGGTGGCCCGTGGAGCCAGAGGGGAAAGTATCCGGAAAAATGGACTGGTGCTTCACAGTGATTATAAAGGAGAAATTGTTGCAAGACCGGAACGGGTAGTTCCAGTCCGGGAAATGGGACAGCAGGATTATATTTTTATCTGTGTGAAAAATTATTCTCTGGAAGATGTCTGCGAGAGTATCCGGGATATGGTTACAGAGGATACGGTAATTATTCCAGTAATGAATGGTGTAGATCCGGGAGAAAAAATTCGCCGACTGATTGGAAAGGGAACGGTGGTGGATTCGCTGATTTATACGGTAGCTTTTTCCAATGCGGATTTTTCTGTTTCTCAGCAGGATACTTTTACCTGGCTCTGTATCGGAATTAAGGATGCAGATAAAAAACAGCAGGAAAAAGTGGCAGAGGTGTCCGCAATTCTGAAAGGTGCGGATATTGATTATAAAGACCAGAGTGATATTGAGGTGGAGATCTGGCGGAAGTATATTCTGAACTGTGCGTTTAATGTGATGACTGCTTTTTATGATAATACTATCGGGGAGTTGCGGAGTGATCCGGTGAAGGCACAGCAGTACGAGACTCTTGTATGGGAAGCTGCAAGTGTGGGCCGTGAAAAAGGGGTTGCGCTGACAGATGAGCATATCAATGAAGTGATCCATAAATTCCGCCATGTACATGCAGATAATGCAACCAGTTCACTTCAGAGAGATTTCCGTATTCGCAGAAAACAGACAGAACTTGAGACGTTCAGCGGATATATTGTGCAGGAGGCGAAGCGACTTGGTGTTTCGATTCCTCTTTCCGAAAAAATGTATCAGGGCCTGAAGGAGATGGCTGCAAAGTTTTAACCGAATCAAGAAAGTCCCTAGTCACGATCTCTCTTGACAAAGTTTCTCAACTTTGCTACAATGACGAAAATCAATTCCGTGAGGGAGTAATTCGCGTGTAAACGTGGTTTGTCAACATACTGGTGCGTGCACCTGGCAAATCTTAAAGAATGAGACTCATGTATATTTTATTTCTGTTATGGAGATAAAGTATACGTGGGTCTTTTTTTATGGCTCCGGACCGGACACATATGCAAAGGAGAAGAAAGATGCTGTTATTTATGAAAGTGCTTTTTACCCAGTTCATTGCGGAAATGGGTGACAAAACACAGCTGATGCTGGTGGCAATGACTTCCAAGTTCAAGCTGAAGGATATTCTGCTTGGAACCGGTGTTGCGATCCTGGTGCTGAACGGACTGGCGGTTCTTGCCGGAGGCCTTGTCAGTACGGTAGTTCCTACGTGGCTGATCCGTCTGATTGCCGGTGCGGCGTTCCTGTTTTTTGCGGCAACGACGCTTAAAGGAGACGATGATGAGGAAGAGAATGTAAAGGACCGGAAAATTAAGTTTGCGCCGTTGTCTGTATTCTGTACATTTTTTGTTGCGGAGCTTGGTGATAAGACACAGCTTACTGCTATTACATTTGGAGCAAACGAAGGTTTAAGTGCAGCAGTTGTTGTATGGCTGGCCTGTTCATTGGGACTTTTTGCGGCAGATGTAATCGGCCTTCTGATCGGTTATCTTCTGAAAAGCAAAGCACCGGAGGGAATTCTCAATACAGTTGCGTTTTTTATTTTTTCCATTTTTGGAATTCTGACACTGAGACAGGGATTCGGGCTTCTGATGGGGGCAGAGTCGTCTATGGTTCTTCCGCTGACTGCTGTGGTTACGGTGGCATTTGTGATCGTCTGTCTTGTGCTTTACAGGAAGTCTAAAGCAGTGCATACACAAAAATAATACAAATAATATATATTTATATGGAAATTTCAATACCGGGCAGATATTTTTTTGACTATCTATCCGGTATTGCGTGGGGGGATTTGCTGAGAAACCGGAACGGAATGAAGATGCTATTTTTACAGCAGCAACCCGTGGGTGATCTGCTGTGCATTTATTGTCGGGTCTGCGGTGGTTTTCCGGAGGGAGTTTCAGACAGGAGAGTGACAGAGTACATACCTTTCAGATCTTTTGCATACACTGTAAAAAAGCGTCTTCGGGGGCTTGGCAGTGAAAGATTATATTGAGGAACGTGCAGTTGAGATCGCAGGATATATTGTGGAAACAAAGGCGACGGTGAGGCAGGCGGCGAAGAAGTTCGGGATCAGTAAGAGTACGGTACATAAGGATTGTGTGGAACGGCTGAAAGTGATCAATCCGGTACTTGCCATGGAAGTTCGGAAGGTACTGGATGTGAATAAGCAGGAGCGGCATATCCGGGGAGGACTTGCTACGAGGGAAAAATATCTGCATGCACATATGCGGTGAAAAATGTCTGAGTTATTCTCTGAATTACTTCAGTTGACATACCGGGTAAGATGTGCGAAGATTTACCATATAATAAAACAGCAAAACACATCACAGAGGAAAGAGAGGATTTTATCATGCTGAAACAGTTATCCATCTACGCAGAAAATAAAAAAGGTGTTATGCAGAACATTACCGGGATCCTGAAGAATGAGGACATCAACATTCTGGGGTCAGTTACCAACGACAGTGCAGAGTACGGAATCGTGCGAATGGTAGTTTCTGATCCGGATAAGGCGAAAGAGGCACTGATCGCTGCCGGTTATCTCTGTCACGTGATCGATGTGATCGGGGTGGAAGTTGAGGATAAAACCGGAAATCTGAATGACCTGCTTCTTACATTGAAGGACAGTAACGTAAGCGTGGATTATCTGTATCTCTCTTTTAACCGTGATTCCGGAAAGCCGATCATGGTTTTCCATACCGAGGACACCATGGAAGTGAGAGCCTGCCTGAAGTCCAGAGGATACACCGTTTTATAAAAATAGATTATAAATAAGTTCTATATTATAAACATTAAATATTAATTTTACAAATGTATATGGCCATGCTATCATATAACCATAATAGTTCTTAACCTGTAAACAGCCACCTCAGGATATGTGAATATCCGATATTATACAGGCCCGGAACTAAAAAACTCATCACATAAAGTTAATAATTACACCCATGAAGGAATCCGTGGATCAGCGTACATGGATTCTTTCGGAAAAAGCTGTCATATCAGCGGAGTTTTCTGTGTCTCCAATGATGTGGCAGCTTTTTCTTTTGTTATACTTTCGCAGTATTTTCACAAATACATGATATATTATAAAGTGCTTTATAATAAGCAGAAAAAAATCAGACGGAAAAGAAATGGCAGAAGAGGAAAATGCAATGAAAATATTGTCAGTAAAAGAACAGAATAATAAAAAAGGAAATAAATGCTGGGTTTACATCCTGGCGTTTCTGTTTCCGGTGATGATCTTTGGGGCCGGTTTTGCGCTGAAAGGTGTTTATCCATTTGGAGAAAGTTCGGCCCTTGTGGTAGATGGGGTCCATCAGTATACTGCTTTTTATAAGGAACTTTTGAACCAGTTGCAAAAAGGTCTGGGGTGGACGTATTCGACTCATTCTATGGGCTATAATTTCTATGGCCTGTTTTGTTATTATCTTTGCAGTCCATTCAGCATTCTGGTACTTTTGCTTATGAAATTCATGTATGTGAACGAGGCGGTAACGACTGTAATTCTGGTCAAGGTAGGGCTTTGCGGCGTGTCCATGGCCTGGTATTCTGGAAAAAAATATCCGGGCAGAGGAAGTATGGCAGTTTCTCTTGGCTGTATGTATGCGCTGTCCAATTTCCTGATGGGATATTACAGCAACGTGATGTGGCTGGACTGCATAATACTGTTGCCGGTTCTGGCATATCTGATCGAACAGCTGGTTTGTACCGGGAAATGGAAGTGTTACTGCCTGGTGCTGGGATTTTGTATTTTTACCAGTTATTATATGGGATTTATGTTATGTACATTTTCCGGCCTTTATTATCTGTCAAATCTTATTACAGTGGAATCGAATCGTCGTCCGGAAAAAGTCAGGTTATCAATTCTGAAATTTTCCGGTGCGTCTGTTGCAGCGGCAGGTCTTGCGGGAATTACACTGATTCCGGGTATTGTGGCAGTGTCCAGAACAGCAGCTGCAGAGGAAGCGGGCACAGGAATTGCCGGTGTTTACGGAGATATCTGGAAACAGATGAGCGCATTGATGGAGGATTCCCTGTCTTTTGTAAAATCCAGCCAGCAGGGAGACGTAAATCTATATTGTGGCTGTGCAGTACTGCTTTTTGCAGGAATGTATTTTTTTAACAAAGAGATCCGTGCAGTGGAAAAAATTGTGGCAGGTGCATTGATTGTCCTGTATTTTGCGGGATTTCATATTACTGCTCTGAATCTGCTTTTTCATGGAATGCATAAACCGGTAGGAATTCCCAACCGTTTTGCGTTTATTCTGATTTTTTTGTTCCTGAAAATGGCCTGTGATGCCTGGGGAAAAGTGGAGAATATGAGCAGAAAGAGGATTTTTGCAGGCCTGGCAGCAGCGGAAATATTTTGTACAGTTGTGGGGATCCGAAGCGGAAAAACAGGAGAGATCCTTCTTACAGACGGAATTCTTGCAGGAATGTTTCTTCCATTGTGGACGGAAAATTATTTTTGTGGAAAACTTTCAAAGCATTCTTTCGGCTGTGTGGAAATCCGAAAGATCTGTGCCGGGATTCTTACAGTTCTGATTCTGGCTGAGACAGGAATTCATGGAATTGTCAGCATCACAGATAATGGAACCGCAAATCGTGATATTTATGTGGAAAGTGAGCAGGAAGTTTGTGGATTACTGGAGGCTGAAAAAGTGGATCAGGTGGATTACCGGGTGGCCATTGTGAATCCTCTTGTAAGAAATGAAGAAATGTTGTATCAGCTGAACGGAGTATCCATGTATTCTTCCACCAATACAGAAGAAATGTGGAATTTTGTAAAAAGTATGGGATTTGAAAATCTGGAGAACCGTTTTCAGTATGCAGGCACTACAGAGGTGATGGATATGCTTCTTGGAATCCGGTATCTTCTGTGCAGGAATACAAGAACCCTCAATACAACCTACGAAAAGATTGGAGAAAGCCAGTCTTTTGATCTGTATGAAAATTCCAGGGCATTAAAAATCGGGTATATGGTTGACAGTTCTGTACTGAATTATATTATGGAAGGAACAAATCCCATGGAAGTGCAGAACCGTCTGTTAACTGGCATTGTGGGAAAAAGACTGTATAAAATGCAGACGGTAAGTTCTGAAGTGGGTGTAATCGGAACAACCGCTTTTAATATTCGCCTGAAAAAAGGAGAACATGGTTATCTCTATATTCCGGGAACAGAGCCGGATACGGTGACGATTCAGGGTCAGGAACAGAAATCGGATTACTGGAACAATAATTTTCTGGATCTTGGTACATACGATACAGATACCACAGTCCGGGTAACTGCGGATACAGGAATGCAGGAAGCGGTTCTTGGCACATATGAGGAAGCGGATCTGGATGAGATTTATAAGGAACTTTCTTCACAGCAGATGGATCTGAGCGATGGAAAAGGAAGCATATCTGTAAAAGAGGATGGAATTCTTATGCTCAGCAGTTTTTACGATTCGAATATGACAATTACCGTAGATGGAAAAAAAGCGGAAACATTTAGTATACAGGGAATGACAGGGGTAAAGCTTTCTGCGGGAACACATAAGATTGTTATGAAATATCAGACTCCGGGGCTGAAAGAAGGAGCAGTTCTTTCTATATTAATAGCAGGAATGCTGGGAATAGTCTGGATTATCTGTATGAGAAAGGGAAAACACCGCTTTCCGGATTAAAGTAGATACATATAAGAAGAAATGTTATACTTTTGAGTTGAGAAAAAGGCAGAATAAAAGAGGAGGGGGAAAATATGAAGATTGCAATGATAAACGGGCAGAATCATAAAGGTTCTACCTATCATATAGGAAAAATGCTGGCAGATAAGCTGGGCGGAGAAGTGACAGAGTTTTTTCTGCCAAAAGATTTCGGGCATTTCTGCATTGGATGTAACCAGTGTATTGTGAAGGATGAGAAGCTTTGCCCATATTATAAAGAACTGAAACCGCTGACAGATGCCATTGACAGCGCAGATGTGATCATTCTTACAAGTCCGGTATATGTTTATCACTGTACCGGTTCCATGAAAGCATGGCTGGATCACTATGGCTACCGGTGGATGCTGCACAGGCCAAACCCGGATATGTTTTCCAAACAGGGAGTCTGTATTTCTACTGCAGCAGGTGCCGGAACAAAATGGACCAACAAAGATATGGCGGACAGTATGTTTTTCTGGGGAATGGGAAAGATATACAGGTACGGTACTGCCGTTCATGCCATAAATTATAAATCGATTTCTCCGGAAAAGATGGCGGAGATTGAGAAAGCTACCGATAAGCTGGCAGAAAAAATCCGTAAGAACTATGGCCATGTAAAACCGGGGCTGAAGACCAAAACATATTTCGAGGTGATGCGTAAGCTTGTAAAAAGTGGCTGGAATGAAGTGGATGTGGCTTACTGGAAGGAACATGGGTGGACAGAAAAGGACAGACCCTGGAAGTAAAACCGTCATTTTGGCAGGGTTGTGACATCTATGAAGAAAATTACGTTAAACCCCTGTAAAATCAGCAAAAATTCTTTATAAAACACCTTGACAAGCCCTGTATTTACGGTCTATAATGAGCAAGCGTGCGAATGAAACGTTATATTTTCGCATGCCGTAATTTGTAAATAGCAACCGCAAGGCCCCATGGGAAAGCTCATGGAGAAATAAATCGGGAGGTGAAATGGAATGCCAACATTCAACCAGTTAGTAAGAAAGGGCCGTCAGACAGCTGTTAAGAAATCTACAGCACCGGCTCTGCAGAAAACATACAACTCTTTAAGAAAGAAAGCAGTTGATCAGGCTGCTCCACAGAAACGTGGTGTTTGTACTGCTGTTAAAACAGCTACTCCTAAAAAGCCTAACTCAGCTCTTAGAAAGATCGCCAGAGTTCGTCTTTCCAACGGTATCGAGGTAACAAGTTATATTCCAGGAGAGGGTCACAACCTTCAGGAGCATAGCGTTGTTCTTATCCGTGGAGGAAGAGTTAAGGACTTACCTGGTACAAGATACCACATCATCAGAGGTACTCTTGATACCGCAGGTGTCGCTAACAGAAAACAGGCTCGTTCCAAATACGGAGCTAAGAGACCTAAAGTTAAAAAATAATTTAAGTAGATCAGAAATCTACGCCGCTTCCTGATTGCAGATAATCAGGAGGATTACAAAGATATTATTCATCTAATGTATTACAGCGGAAGACTATAAGGATTTGTACGGTATTCCATATACCCTGTCGGTTGCGGGTTAAATATAGGACCTTACCAGTGCGAACATGCAATAGTTTTACTGCGTGAGTACCGATGATATAATCAATATGATTAAGGAGGGAAGTAACGTGCCACGTAAAGGACATACTCAGAAAAGAGACGTTCTGGCTGACCCGATGTACAATAACAAAGTGGTTACCAAACTTATCAATAACATCATGTTAGACGGTAAGAAAGGTGTTGCTCAGAAAATTGTATACGGCGCATTTGCCAGAGTAGAGGAAAAAGCTGGTAAACCAGCAATTGAAGTATTTGAAGAGGCTATGAACAACATCATGCCAGTTCTCGAGGTAAAAGCAAGACGTATCGGTGGTGCTACTTATCAGGTTCCGATCGAGGTAAGAGCAGACAGACGTCAGGCACTTGCTCTTCGTTGGCTTACAATGTTCTCACGTAAGAGAGGCGAGAAGACAATGGAAGAAAGACTGGCTAATGAGCTTCTGGACGCAATGAACAACACAGGTGCATCCGTTAAGAGAAAAGAAGACATGCACAAGATGGCTGAGGCAAATAAAGCATTTGCTCACTATCGCTTCTAATTCGAGGAGGAAAATTCATTGGCTGGAAAAGAAGGAAGAGAATATCCATTAGAGAGAACCAGAAATATCGGTATCATGGCGCATATCGATGCTGGTAAAACAACTCTTACAGAGCGTATTCTTTATTATACAGGAGTTAACTACAAGATCGGTGATACTCATGAAGGTACAGCGACAATGGACTGGATGGAGCAGGAGCAGGAGCGTGGTATCACAATCACATCCGCTGCTACAACATGTCACTGGACTCTTGAGGAGAACTGCAAGCCAAAGCCAGGTGCTCTTGAGCATCGTATCAACATCATTGATACACCAGGACACGTAGACTTCACTGTTGAGGTTGAGCGTTCTCTTCGTGTACTTGATGGTGCTGTTGGCGTTTTCTGTGCTAAGGGTGGTGTTGAGCCGCAGTCAGAGAACGTATGGCGTCAGGCTGATACCTACAATGTACCTCGTATGGCATTCATCAACAAGATGGATATCCTTGGTGCAAACTTCTACGGTGCAGTAGAGCAGATCAAGACTCGTCTTGGTAAAAACGCTATCTGCCTTCAGCTTCCAATCGGAAAAGAGGATGACTTCAAAGGAATCATCGATCTTTTCGAGATGAAAGCATACATCTACAATGATGAGAAGGGTGATGACATCTCCATTACTGATATCCCGGAGGATATGCAGGAAGATGCAGAGCTTTATCATACAGAGCTGATCGAGAAGATCTGCGAGCTGGATGATGACCTCATGATGGAGTATCTTGAGGGAGATGAGCCTTCTGTAGACAGACTGAAAGCTGTCCTCAGAAAAGCTACCTGTGAGTGTACAGCAGTACCGGTTTGCTGCGGTTCCGCTTACAGAAACAAAGGTGTTCAGAAACTTCTGGATGCAATCCTTGAGTACATGCCGGCTCCTACAGATATCCCGGCTATCAAGGGTGTTGACCTTGACGGCAACGAAGTTGAGAGACATTCATCTGATGATGAGCCGTTCTCCGCTCTTGCATTCAAGATTATGACTGACCCATTCGTAGGAAAACTTGCTTATTTCCGTGTTTATTCAGGAACAATGAACTCCGGTTCTTATGTACTGAATGCCACAAAAGATAAAAAAGAGCGTGTTGGACGTATCCTTCAGATGCACGCTAACAAACGTATGGAGCTGGATAAGGTTTACTCTGGTGATATCGCTGCAGCAATCGGATTCAAATTCACTACAACAGGTGATACAATCTGTGACGAGCAGCATCCGGTAATCCTTGAGTCCATGGAGTTCCCAGAGCCAGTTATCGAGCTCGCTATCGAGCCTAAGACAAAAGCTGGACAGGGCAAACTTGGTGAGGCACTTGCTAAGCTTGCTGAGGAGGACCCGACATTCCGTGCTCATACAGATCAGGAAACAGGACAGACCATCATCGCTGGTATGGGTGAGCTTCACCTTGATATCATCGTTGACCGTCTTCTTCGTGAGTTCAAGGTTGAGGCTAACGTTGGTGCACCTCAGGTTGCTTATAAAGAGACAATCACCAAACCTGTTGATGTAGACAGCAAGTATGCTAAACAGTCTGGTGGTCGTGGACAGTATGGTCACTGTAAAGTTAAATTCGAGCCTATGGATGCCAACGGAGAAGAACTGTACAAGTTCGAGTCCACAGTTGTTGGTGGTGCTATTCCGAAGGAATACATCCCGGCAGTTGGCGAAGGTATCGAGGAAGCTATGAAAGCTGGTATCCTCGGAGGATTCCCGGTAGTTGGTGTACATGCGAATGTATACGATGGTTCTTACCATGAAGTCGATTCTTCTGAGATGGCATTCCACATTGCAGGTTCTCTTGCATTCAAGGATGCTATGCAGAAAGCAGCTCCGGTTCTTCTTGAGCCAATCATGAAGGTCGAAGTTACTACACCAGAGGATTACATGGGTGACGTTATCGGTGATATCAACTCCCGTCGTGGACGTATCGAGGGTATGGAAGATATCGGTGGCGGTAAGATGATCCGTGGATATGTTCCGCTTTCCGAGATGTTCGGATATGCTACAGACCTTCGTTCCAGAACACAGGGACGTGGTAACTACTCTATGTTCTTTGAGAAATATGAGCAGGTTCCGAAGTCTGTACAGGAGAAGATTCTTTCTAAGAAAGACTGATCCACTATAAATAAATAAAATGCTTGCAAATAACCTTGGTTTGCAATATAATCAAGGTTAGCAAGTTTAAATCTGAAAAAATGCTCTAATTATAGAGTCAAGTTTTTTAAGGAGGACATTTTAAAATGGCAAAGGCTAAGTTTGAGAGAACAAAACCGCATTGTAACATTGGTACCATCGGACACGTTGACCATGGTAAAACAACTTTAACAGCAGCTATCACAAAAGTTCTGTCTGAGAGAGTAGCAGGAAACACAGCTACAGATTTCGCTAACATCGATAAAGCTCCAGAGGAAAGAGAGCGTGGTATCACAATTTCTACAGCACACGTTGAGTATGAGACAGAGCATAGACACTATGCACACGTTGACTGCCCAGGACATGCTGACTACGTTAAGAACATGATCACAGGTGCAGCTCAGATGGATGGTGCTATCCTTGTTGTTGCTGCTACAGATGGTGTTATGGCTCAGACTAAAGAGCATATCCTTCTTTCCCGTCAGGTAGGTGTTCCTTACATCGTTGTATTCATGAACAAATGTGATATGGTAGACGATGAGGAGCTTCTTGAGCTCGTAGAGATGGAGATCCGTGAGCTTCTTTCCGAGTATGACTTCCCAGGAGATGACATTCCGGTTATCCAGGGTTCTGCTCTTAAAGCACTTGAGGATCCGAGCAGCGAGTGGGGCGACAAGATCATGGAGCTTATGGATGCTGTTGACAGCTACATTCCAGACCCACAGCGTGACACAGATAAACCGTTCGTAATGCCTGTAGAGGACGTATTCTCCATCACAGGACGTGGTACAGTTGCAACTGGTAGAGTTGAGGCTGGTGTTCTTCACGTATCTGATGAGGTTGAGATCGTTGGTATCAAAGAGGAGACTCGTAAAGTTGTTGTAACTGGTATCGAGATGTTCCGTAAACTTCTTGATGAGGCTCAGGCTGGTGATAACATCGGAGCACTTCTTCGTGGTGTTCAGAGAAACGAGATCGAGCGTGGACAGGTTCTTGCTAAACCAGGAACACTTACATGCCATACAAAATTCACAGCTCAGGTTTACGTTCTGACTAAAGACGAGGGTGGCCGTCATACACCATTCTTCAACAACTATCGTCCGCAGTTCTACTTCAGAACAACAGACGTAACAGGTGTTTGTAACCTTCCAGAGGGAACAGAGATGTGCATGCCTGGAGATAACATCGAGATGACAATCGAGCTGATTCATCCGATCGCTATGAGCCAGGGTCTTACATTCGCTATCCGCGAGGGTGGACGTACTGTAGGATCAGGACGTGTTGCTACAGTTATCGAGTAATTATAGCATAACATCTTAAATTATATATATTGAGTACCGCAAGGTACATGTGTCCAAGCGTAAGATGCCCCGGAACCGTAAGGTTTCCGGGGTTTTTCTGTTGCTTAAAGTATGATAAAATATGGAAAAAACGAATGGAGAAGGAAAGTAAACAAAGAAAAAAGTATATTTTATCACAAACTATGGAATTTGATGATTCCCATTGTTCTGCAGAATCTGATGCTGGCGCTGGTGGCGGTGGCGGACGCGTTTATGCTTGGGGGAATGGATCAGAATTATATGTCGGCGGTTTCTCTGGCAACGCAGATCCAGTTTATCCAGAATATGTTTCTGGCGGCAGCGACGGCGAGCCTTGGAATTCTTGGAGCGCAGTACTTGGGAAAAGGTGATATTAAGACGCTGGATGAGATTTTTTGTATGGCGGTTCGTCTTTGTGGGCTGGTGTCCGTGGTATTTTTTGCAGCGTGCGTGTTTGGTGGAAAATATCTGATGCTGATTTTTATAAACGAAGATGTGCTGATCGATTACGGTGTGAGATATCTTCGAATTGCAGGATTTTCTTATCTGCTGACAGGAATTTCCCAGTGTTATCTTGTAATTATGAAAACCAGTGAGCATGCAAAAACAACTGCGGCGATCAGTTCAGCAACGGCTTGTGTCTGGCAATTCCCCTTGCCGCAGTGGGAACCTATTATTTCCACTGGCCTGTAGTGGTGATCTATGCATGTACCTGCATTGATGAAGTAGGAAAACTTCCATGGGTGCTGCATCATTTCCGTAAGTATAAATGGGTGAAAGATTTAACACGATAGTACGTTATATGCAAATATAAAAAAACGCCCCGGAGCAATCATGCTCCGGGGCATTTTCATGTAGTGGATTTTTATTTCGCTTCAGCCTCAGCGTCTTCAGCCTCTTCGTCTTCCTCCGGAGCGGCTGCGTACTCACCGATGTGAACAACAACGGCATCCTCAGGTGTGATGAAGTGTACCTGTTTGCCTTCCGGAATCGGGAGGTCTTTTACATGGATGTCACGGACATCTGCAGGGTAGCCGTCGAAGTCGATGACGATGGTATCCAGCAGGTTGGCTGGATCTGCTTTATAGTGGATTTCCTCCATCTCCTGTTCAACAATACCCTGAACCAGTTCTGTATGCTCCAGTTTGACAGCTACGGTTGTGGATACTTTTTCACCGGCAACCAGTGCCTGGAAGTCCAGAGCCATCAGCTGTTTCTCAATTGGATTATAATCGATATTCTTTACCAGGGCATCTACTTTTTCGCCTTCGATGTCCAGATAAATCTGAGTTCCTTCTTTATTTGCTTTAATAAATTTTGCGGCCTCGGCACCATTGAACTGAAGTGCTACTGGCTCTTTCATTTCTTTTCCACTAAGAATTCCTGTGACGTAACCCTCACGTCTTAATTTTTTAGCCTTTACATTCGGGTTTCTTTTCTCTGCTTTCAATGTGATCATGTCAAATTCCTCCTCCTGATGCATGGATTCCGGTAATGTTGCTGTTCGCG
Organism: Blautia sp. MSJ-36; assembly: GCF_018917985.1. NCBI lineage: Bacteria > Bacillati > Bacillota > Clostridia > Lachnospirales > Lachnospiraceae > Blautia > Blautia sp. MSJ-36. The sequence goes on from NZ_JAHLPQ010000003.1 coordinate 28,379, forward strand.
CTGTTCGCAGTAACACGAATTCTGCATTTCTTTTCTGACTGGGATTATTATAGCACTTCTCGGGCGAAGTGGCTAACAAAAAGTTAGAAAATTTAAGAGAAATATTTTGTATTGTTTGACGTATATACGAAACTTCAAGAGTAAAATTAGACAAAAACATAGCTGAGATTTGAGATTTTACAGAAAAAATTAAAACAACATGAAAAATTGCACAAATTAAGCGGCAATGAAAGCTCCAAAGTTGCCATTTATTTTGGGCAGAGATGAGTAGTGAATGCAAAATCTGAGTTGTTTGCCTGGTTCAGGAATGGAAAGATAAGGCGGAAATTTTACTCAGGAGAAAGAATTTAACGGAATTGCATATAATTTCCGAAATAATTTAACACATACTTCACAATCACTTAGCGTAACTACGATATCTGAATATCCGGAAAACTTCTATACTAAGAACCATGCGAGCGAGGAGAGAAAGGAGATAAGTGATGTCAGAAATTGCACTTAGAAATGTATGTAAGCAATTTGATTCGGAACATTACGGTGTAAAGGATTTTAATCTTGATATACATGATAAAGAATTTGTAATCTTCGTAGGTCCGTCCGGATGCGGAAAATCCACAACCCTGCGTATCATTGCAGGCCTGGAGGAAATCACAGACGGTGAGCTGTGGATCGACGGAGAACTTTCCAATTATCTGGAACCAAAGGAGAGAGGAATGTCCATGGTATTCCAGAATTATGCTTTATATCCAAACATGACAGTTTACGGAAATATGGCCTATGCCCTGAAGATCCGCAAAATGCCAAAAGACGAGATTGATAAAAAAGTCCACGAGGTGGCAAAGATCCTGGAGATCGAGCAGCTTCTTGACCGGAAACCGGCAGCTCTTTCCGGTGGACAGAAACAGCGAGTTGCCATCGGAAGTGCTATTATCCGGAAGCCGAAAGCCTTCCTGATGGATGAGCCGCTTTCCAACCTGGATGCAAAACTTCGTGCACAGATGCGTGTGGAGCTTGTGAAATTACATAAACAGCTGGATACCACCATTATTTACGTAACACACGACCAGACAGAAGCCATGACTCTTGGGACTAAGATCGTGGTCATGAAAGACGGCCTGATCCAGCAGGTAGGAGCGCCGCAGAGCATTTACGACAATCCGGTAAACCTCTTTGTGGCAGGTTTTCTTGGTTCCCCATCCATGAACTTTTTCCAGTGTACCGTAAAAGCAGAAGAAAACAACCGCACAGCCCTTCTTCTGGATGACGCAAAAACTGTAAAAAAAGTTTATCTGGATGGTACCAGGGGAAAACAGATCGCAGACAAATACAACGGCAGACACGTGGTTCTGGGAATCCGTCCGGAAGATATCTACGAACTTGATGAAGCGAAAAAACTTGGGATCGAAAAGGACAGCGTGGATGTAGATGAGCCGGTAGTAAACCGGGAAATGCTGGGAGCGGAAGTAATTCTTTATTTTGATGAGCAGGGCAAAACCCTGGCAGTCCGTCTGAATCCGGAGAACCAGACTCAGGTGGGCGAAAACGTTTCCTTATATTTTGACATGGATAAAGCCCATGTATTTGATCCGGAAACCGAAGAAAATCTTTTTTACAGGGAGGAGAAATAATCATGGGAAATAACAGCAAAAGTAAGATCACACCGTACTTATATCTGGTACCCTGTATGCTGATTTTTGGAGTTTTCCTGTTTTATCCGTTTGTAAAAACAATCTATTTAAGTTTGTACAAAACAAACAAAATGGGCCAGGCAAAACTGTACGTTGGCCTGGACAACTATAAAGAACTGATTCAGTCCGCATCCTTTATCAACAGCCTGAAAGTAACCCTGATCTTCGTTCTGATCGTGGTGGTCGGTGGCATGCTTCTTGGCCTGATTGCCGCAGTGCTCTGTAACAAAGCATTTCCGGGAATCCGGGTGTTCAGTACTTCCTATGCGTTGCCAATGGCTATCGCATCCAGCTCCGCGGCAATGATCTTCCAGATCATGCTTCATCCGGCAGTTGGTATTGTAAATAAGCTTCTTGGTCTGGACATCAACTGGCTGAACGATCCGAACACCGCACTGATCTGTGTGGCAGTTCTCACAGCATGGCTGAACAGCGGAATCAACTTCCTGTATTTTTCTGCAGGACTTGGAAACATTGACGAGACCATTTATGAGAGAGCTTCTGTAGACGGAGCCAGCAGTGTGCAGCAGTTTTTCAGCCTGACACTTCCGGGACTTTCCCCGATCATGTTTTACACACTGGTAGTAAATATCATTCAGGCCTTTCAGTCTTTCGGCCAGATCAAGATCCTGACAGAAGGCGGACCAAATGAGTCTACCAACGTAATCGTCTATTCCATTTACAGGGACGCATTTTTCAACTACCGGTTCGGAAGTGCGGCAGCCCAGTCTGTGATCCTGTTTATAATCATCATGATCATCACACTGATCATGTTCCGTATTGAAAAGAAGGGAGTAAATTACTGATGAGTCAGATGGAAAATGTGGCAGTTCCCGCTGTGGGAAATCTGTCAAAAGAAGAACTTCTGAAGCTGAAAGAAGCCATGAATGCAAAAGCACTCACAAAGAGAAGAGCAAGAACCGCCCTTTGTGTGGCTGCCAATGTGGTGTTTGCGGTTCTGATTCTGCTTCCGCTGCTTTACGCCATCAGTATTGCGCTGATGCCTTCTAATGAACTGTTTACTACAGAGTTAAATCTCTTTCCCAAAAATCCGACCTTTTCCAACTTTATCAATGCATTCCGCACCGTTCCGCTTCTCCGTTTTATTTTGAATTCCTTTATTATGGCGGGATGCATTACCATCGGACAGATCATTACCTGTTCTCTTGCTGCTTTTGCGTTTTCTTTCCTGGAATTCAAAGGAAAAGGTATTCTCTTCATGGTCGTGATGGCAACCATGATGGTTCCAGGAGAGGCAACGATCATTTCCAACTACCTGACCGTATCAAGCTGGGGAATGCTGGATACTTACCAGGTACTGATCGTGCCTTACCTTACATCCGCAATGGGAATTTTCCTGTTTCGTCAGTTTTACATGACTTTCCCGATCTCACTGTATGAATCAGCAAAACTTGACGGCTGCAGCAACCTGAAATTTATCGTAAAGATCCTGCTTCCGCTGACAAAATCCGCCATCGGAGCCATGGCAGTGTACACTTTCATCAATGCATGGAACATGTACATGTGGCCGCTTCTGGTAACCGGTTCCAACAATATGCGAACCGTTCAGATCGGTATCAGTATGCTGGACAGCGTAGATTCCCAGTCCATCACTCTGATGATTGCAGGTGTAGTCATGATCATCATTCCGTCTATTTCCATCTTTATCATTGGACAGAAACAGCTGATCCGTGGAATGTTCTCAGGAGCAGTCAAAGGCTGATCCCGGAGTTCATCTTATATATTAGAAAGAAAAAAGAGAAAATTTTTCAAGAGGAGAAAAAAGTTATGAAGAAAAAAATCATCGCAGCTTTCCTTACCGCAGCAATGACCATCGGTTCACTCTCCGGAGTAACTGTATTCGCCGCAGATGCCAGCACAGATGAAAACGTGGAGATGGCAGACGCTTCCGACGTAGACGGAACAACCATTACTTTCTGGCATTCCATGGGTGGTGTCAATGGCGAGGCAATTGATACACTGGTAAAAAAATTCAACGATGAGAATGAATATGGAATTACTGTAGACGCTCAGTATCAGGGCGAGTACGATGACTCCCTGAACAAACTGAAAAGTGCACAGATTGGAAACATGGGTGCGGATCTTGTACAGGTATATGAGATTGGAACAAGATTCATGATCGATTCCGGCTGGATTGTTCCCATGCAGCAGATGATCGATGCAGACAATTACGACGTATCTGAGATCGAGCCAAACCTGGCAGCTTACTACACCATCGACAATGAGCTGTACTCCATGCCATTTAACTCATCCACACCGATCATGTATTATAATAAGGATATGTTTGACAAAGCAGGCATCACAGAAGTTCCGGACAGCTTGGAAGGAATCGGTGAGATCGGACAGGATCTTCTGGACAAAGGCGGCGCAGGTGAGGTAATGTCTCTTGGAATCTACGGATGGTTCTTCGAGCAGTTTATTGGAAAACAGGGCCTTGAGTATGCGGACAATGGAAACGGACGTAAAGATGCTGCAACAGCCGTAGCTTTCGATGAGAACGGCGCTGCAAAGAACATCCTTACAGCATGGAAAGACCTTAACGACAAAGGTTTCGCACCAATCGTAGGAAAAGGCGGCGATGCAGGACTTGCAGATTTCTCCGCAGGAAAAGCAGCTATTACACTTGGTTCCACAGCTTCCCTGAAACAGATCCTTCAGGATGTAAACGGAAAATTTGAGGTTGGTACCGCATACTTCCCGAAGATCAAATCCAGCGATGAGGGTGGTGTTTCCATCGGTGGTGCATCTCTCTGGGCACTGAACAACAACGATCCGAAAAAACTCCGTGCAACATGGGAATTCGTAAAATTCCTCATTTCTCCGGAATCCCAGGCTTACTGGAACGCACAGACCGGATACTTCCCTGTAACAGTAAAAGCTCAGGACGAGCAGGTATTTAAGGATAACGTTGCAAAATATCCGCAGTTCCAGACAGCTATCGACCAGCTCCACGATTCTTCTGCAGACTATGTAGGTGCTCTGTTAAGCGTATTCCCGGAGGCAAGAGCTACTGTGGAATCCGAGATCGAGAGCATGCTCAATGGAAAAGAAGATGTGGATACAGCTGTGAAAAACATGGCAGATTCCATCAACAAATCCATCGAAGAGTATAATCTGGTGAACGAATAATCGTAAAAAGCGCGAAAATTGAAAAAGAAAAATAAACAGAAACAGCTAAAAATCCCTGGAAAAATTCCGGGGATTTTTGCCATATTTACAGAGAAAAACGGTGTGACAGGAAAATATCAGAATAAAAATAAGAGGAATCTCTGGACGTAAGAGTATATATTGGCTATAATGATATGGTTAATAACAACTCCTAAGGAAGGGAGAAAAATCTGTGAACAGAAGTAAAAGAGAAGATTATAAAAGATTTGTGGTGTTTTGTCTGGCAAGCCTGATCATTATTGCACAGACGGCGATCTTTGCTTATGTGTGGTACGATTTTTACAGTGGCCTGATCCTGAAACCATTCTGGAGAAAAGGTAACTGGGTGCTGATCCTGATCTATGCACTGATTTATCTGATGTTTGCCAAGCTTTACGGAGGACTGAAGGTAGGCTATCTGAAAAGAATCGATGTGTTTTATTCGCTGACACTGGCCAGCATCTGTACCAATGTTGTAACGTATTTTCAGATCACCCTGATCAACCGCTGGTTCCTTGCAGCCGGTCCGATCATAGAAATGACGTTGGTTCAGATTGTAGTAACCATCCTCTGGATCTGGGGAAGTCGCTTTATTTATTCCAGACTGTACGGAGCCAGAAGGCTTCTGGTGATCTACGGCGACCGTGATCCCGGAGATGTCATCCACAAGATGAACACCCGAAAGGATAAATACGATATCAGCGGCAAGGTACACATCCGCGAAGGAGAAGAGAAGATTCACGCCATGATGGAAGACTATGAAGGCGTGATCATCTGGGATCTTCCGTCCCAGATTCGAAACAAGTATCTGAAATACTGTTTCTCTCATTCCATCCGCTGTTATATGAGTCCGAAGATTTCTGATATCATTCTGCTGGGAACGGACAGGATCCACCTGTTTGATACCCCGCTTCTAATGTGCAGGAACCAGGGACTTTCCATGGAGCAGCGCGCAGCGAAGAGACTTCTGGATATTGTTGTTTCCGGCCTTGGAATTATTGTATCTTCCCCGATCATGCTGATCATTGCCATTTCGGTGAAGGCTTATGATGGCGGCCCGGTGTTTTATCTTCAGGATCGTCTCACTTATAAGGGAAAAGAGTTCCGTATCCGGAAATTCCGGAGCATGTGCGTGGATTCCGAGAAGAACGGAGCACGTCTTGCATCCAAGCATGACTCCCGAATCACACCGGTGGGACATGTTCTCCGTAACCTGCATCTGGATGAGCTTCCGCAGCTGTTTAATGTATTTGCGGGAGATATGTCTCTGGTAGGCCCCCGTCCGGAACGAGACGTGATTATGCAGGAATACGAGCAGGAGATCCCGGAATTCCATTACCGTCTTAAGGTAAAAGCAGGACTGACCGGTTATGCACAGGTCTACGGCAAATATAACACTACACCGTACGACAAGCTGAAACTGGATCTGTTCTATATTGAGAATTATTCATTCCTTCTGGACATCAAGCTTCTGTTTATGACTGTGAAGATCTTTTTCCAGAAAGAAGTATCCGAGGGTGTGGATGACGATCAGAAGAATGCCCTGAAAGATTCACAGGATAAATAGGAAATAATACGAAATCAAAAAGTGCGTGTCAGGCTGGTTCTGGCGCGCATTTTGTAAATAAAGAAAAGGGAGGTTGTTTTTATGGAAAAACCACTGGTTTCCGTGATCATGCCGGTTTATAACGGTGAGAAATATATTGGAAAAGCAATCGAGTCCGTGCTGGCGCAGAAGGTTCCAACAGAACTTCTGGTTATTGATGACTGTTCCACAGACAAAACAGAATTAACCGTGATGAAATACATGGACAGCGGAAATATCCGTTATATCCGAAACAAAGAAAATATGGGAGCTGCCCGTTCCAGAAACTGGGGAGTAAAGGCCTCAAAAGGAAAATACATTGCCTTTCTGGATGCGGATGACTGGTGGGAAGAAGGCAAGCTGGAAGCACAGGTGGAAACAATGGAACTTACCGGCTGTGACATCTGCTCCACAGGAAGAGAGCTGATGCAGCCGGACGGACATACCACAGGGAAATACATTCCGGTAAAAGAACGCATTACCTACCATGATCTTTTGAAACACAACAGTATTAACTGTTCTTCAGTGCTTCTCAGGCGGGAAGATGCCCTTGCGTTTCCTATGGAGCATGATGACAGCCATGAAGACTATATTACCTGGCTGAGAATCCTGAAAAGAGGGGGATTTGCGGCAGGAATCAATAAGCCATATCTGAAATACCGGCTCAGCGAAGGTGGCAAGTCCAGAAACAAACTGAAGTCTGCGGCTATGACATATCAGGTTTACCGGTATGTGGGATACGGTCCTGTAAAAAGCCTGTTTTTCTTTGTTTCCTATGCAGTTCACGGAGTCTGGAAATATCGATGAAAATACTGGAAACAGATAATAATACTGGGAAATATTAAGTTTTTATTTCCAGATTCATAAATATATGTTATAATTTATTCATATTTTAGCCAAATAACCTGTACTGCAGGCTGTTTGGCTATGAGCAAGTAGCAAAGCGGATTGCGAATATCCGTATGAATAAGGTGGAAACAAATGAGACAGAGAACTGAAAGCCAGGGAGTCCCGTATTCCTATCTGGTTGATAACATTAAGGTATTGCTGATTTTTCTTGTTGTATTTAATCATCTGATTGCGTTTCAGCTGGTTAAGGCAGACATAGTAGTGCGTTATGTGTGGTATGCAATTACCATTTTTCATATGCCTGCGTTTGTTTTTATGTCCGGCTATCTTTCCAAGAAACCGCAGGATGTACTGAAAAATGTGAAAAATCTGCTGATTCCTTATATTCTTGGATACAGTCTGACCTGGTATGCAACGATTTGGATCGGTAAACGGATGGATTATGAACTGCTTCGTCCATCTGGTACCGTCATGTGGTATGTGCTGGCACTGTTTATCTACAGACTTACCATAGAAGCACTGGGTAAGGTACGTTTTATTGTGCCGTTAAGTATCGTTTTTGCACTGTGGGCAGGAACAAGACCGGAATTTACAACTTATCTTTCCTCTTCAAGGATTGTTGTATTTTTTCCGTTTTTTGTGGCAGGCTATCTGTGGAAAAGTGATTATACCAAGGTAGTCCGTAAATTTAAGGGAAAATGGGTTCTGATCCCGATTTCGGGACTGCTTTTATATGCAATTCCGAATTTTATGATTGCAAATAAAATTCCGATCGATATTTTCAGAGGAAATCATACGTATCAGTTATCCGGAATGGATGATATCACAGGAATGCTGATCCGTCTTCTGATGTATCTGGTATCGTTTGTGCTGGTACTTACATTCCTGGCGCTGATGCCGGATGTGAAACTTCCGATTACTTTCATCGGAAGAAACACCATGGGAATTTATTTTTTCCATTATCCGATCATGATTGTGCTCAACGGACTTTTACTGCTCAGTATTCCGCAGATGTTGAATGTGTGGGTGCTGTTCGGAGTTTCCTGGATTTTTGTACTGATTCTGGGAAGTACGCCGGTTTCCTTTATTTATAACGGTGTGCTGAATCTTCTCACACTGCTTGTGTTTAAGAGAGAAAAGCAGGTTCAGGATGAAGGACTGGAAGAGGAGTACGATGAAGATGACCGCTATGAGACTATGCTGAAGAGAAAAAAAGCAATCGAAGAACTGGCGGCTACTCTTGAGAAAGAGCATACCGAAAAAGTCAAAGAAAAGGCTTCGGGTAATACGGTTCCAGATAAAAAAGAAGAATTTTTTTCAGAAGAAGATCTGGAAGAGGAAGAAGAACTGCAGGAAGAAGAGATAGAAGAAACACAGGAGTTTGAGGAATTACAGGCATTGGATGAACTCCTGAACGCAATTGAGCCTCAGGAAGAGATGGAAGCGCTGATGGAAAAGGAAGAACAGAAAGAGCAGGACGAATAATGAAAAGAGTCATTACTTACGGTACCTTTGATCTGTTCCACCAGGGACATTACAATATTTTGAAAAGAGCAAGGGAACTGGGGGATTATCTCATTGTAGGAGTTACCAGTGAGAGTTACGATATAGAAAGGGGCAAGCTGAATGTTCAGGACAGCCTTCTGAAACGAATCGAAAATGTAAGGAAGACAGGCTTTGCTGACGAGATTATCGTAGAGGAGTACCAGGGACAGAAGCTCAGCGATATTACCAAATATAACATTGATCTCCTGGTAGTAGGATCTGACTGGAGAGGGAAATTTGATTACCTCAAAAATTACTGTCAGGTTGTCTATCTGGAGCGTACCAAGAATATTTCCAGCACCAAACTCAGAAGTGAGGGGACGATTTTCAGTGTTGGAATTGTGACAGATGATACGGAAGACAACGGAATGGTTATGGAATCCAAGTTTGTAAGCGGGCTCCATGTGGAGAGTGTTTATTCCGAAGATATCTTTGTTGCAAGAGAATTCTGTGACAGATATGAGCTGGATTCTTACGGTACAGATTATGAACGTTTTCTGGGCGGGCTGGATATTATTTATATCAAGTCCGCCCAGAAGAACAGAGCGGACTATATAAGGCGGGCGCTGGAACGGGGGAAATATGTAATCAGTGACACACCAATGACATTGAACCCGGAAGAAATGGAAGAACTGTTTGCGCTGGCCAAGGAACACAGGGTAGTGCTTGTGGAGAAGCTTACCCTTGTTTATTTGCGCGCTTTTACACAGCTTGTATGGCTTACCCACGGTGCACTGGTGGGAGATGTGGTAGCTGTGAAGTGTGCGGTTTCCCAGGATGATTTTGAAGGTGGAAAAAACTTCAATGAGACAGTGAGCCAGGCGCTCTGTGCATGTATCAAACTTCTTGGAAAAGACTACCTGGAAGTCAACACCAATGCGGTAAAAGGCAGTGACGGAGAATTTATCTACGACATGATTACGGTAAAGTATCCCAGGGCACTGGCAACCATAGAGATCGGAACAACGGTAGATGTGGAAAATGAACTTGTGATCATAGGAAGCAAAGGCCGGATTACAGTTCCCAATGACTGGTGGAATACCGGGTATTTTGAGGCGAAGGTAGAAGGACAGGAATTCCTGAAGCGCTACAGCTTTAACTTTGAGGGAAACGGCCTTCGGTATCTGCTTCAGGAACTGATGATTATGATCCGTGACAGACGTACGGAATGTACGAGGTTTTTCTATGAAGAATCCGAAACACTGGCTGAACTTTTGAAAACGATTGATCAAAGAGGTTAACAGATGACAGAAAAACAGGAGCTTCTTTTGCAGCTCTTCCGAGAGGTTGACGCAATCTGCAAAAAACACAATCTTAGATATGTAATGGCCGGGGGAACCCTGATCGGTGTCCTTCGAAATGAAGGATTTATTCCGTGGGATGATGATGTGGATATCTACATGCCAAAGAGCGACTGGGATAAATTTGTGGAAATCTGCAAAACAGAAATACCACAGAACAGAGCGCTCTATTGCTCAGATGTAGACAGAACTTACACCAACGGATTTCCGAGATATGGAGGTACGGACAGCTGTGCGATCCATAAGCATCAGATTATCGGAGACGATAAGGCCGGAGAGATCATAGATGTCCTTACTCTTGATCCCATTCCGGATGATGACAGAGAGTATGAGAAGTACAGAACCCATATGATGATCTACACAGATCTTCTTAATATCAGCATGGTTGTGGGTGCAAGATGGGAAATTCCTGCTTTTCAGTATCTTTACTGGCTGTTCCGCTATAAATTTTTTGGAAAAGACAGAACCCTCAAAAAACTGGAAAAAATCATGTTTTCTTATAAAGAAGAGGAGTGCAGCCGCTACGCCATGCGCTGGGGTGGCTGCCCGTTTCTTTTTGACAAAGATATGATGTTTCCTGTGAAATATATGAATTTTGAAGGGGAAAAAGTAATGATTCCCCACAGGACAAGCGATTACCTGATCTGGCATTACGGAGATGAATGGTCTTATATACCGCCTCATGGGGAAAGAGAATCCCATGAGTCTATTTATGTTCCGGGTGCTTCTTATCAGGAGATCCGGGATGAGTATATGCCAAGAATCGACAAAAACCGAATCCGCAGGCAGATGACTTTCCGGAAATTTTACTGCCTTCTGATGGCAAAAGGTGACCATAAACTGGATAAGAAACGAAACCGCATCCGTGCAGGTGTAATTGCAAAAGATCTGGAAGCAAGGCTCCTGAGATCGGAGAAATCCCTGGAAACACTGCTTCTGGAAAAACGATACGATGTGCTGAATGAGATTTTTGACAGTTATTACCGCACACAGCTCAGTGTGGAATTTATCGGACGTGAAGATTACAAGGGAATCCAGCCGTTTTATCATCCGACTCTGGTTCCTGTGGAAGACGCTGTTTTCCAGGCAGCCATGCTGACACTGATTTATACGGAACGGGTCGGCAAGGCATGGAGGATGTATGAGGTTCGTAGAAAACTGGATCACCTTACTCCGGAAATGGAACAGACCGTAGAAGACATCCGCCTGTTCCGAAAAGCAGCCACTCATTATGAATTCCGTGAGATGAAAGAAGCGGAAACAATTGTCGATGATCTTCTGAAAAAATATCCGGATGCTCCGGGATTTGTGAAATTTAAGTGCAGATTTATCATGGCACGCATGGAAGAGTCCGGGAATACTTCTGAAGCGGAAAAATTCCTGGCATCCTGCAGAAAGCTCTTTCCACAGGACGGATATTTTATGAAATATCAGGGAGATCTTTTCTGGAAAAAAGGACTCTGGAGAGAAGCGTTATCCGGTTATGCCCGTGCAAGGGAATGTACAAACAACGGAATGGTACATCTGGAACTGGATAAGTTCTTTAAAGACAAAAAAATATCCGCAATAAAAGAATGCAGAAAACTTCTGGACAGCCATCAGAAAGACGAGGCCCTTTCCATGATGGAACTCTGGAAAAAACTGATGCCGGAAGATGAGAAAATTGACGGAGCACTTTATCTGGCAAAGGTATCCGCTGTCCGGACAAAGTTAGAACTGGAAGAACTGGTAAATGAACTTTACCTGAAAATAGGCATTTCTGATAAGATAGAAAAAGAGGCTCTTTCAGAAGAGATGCTTTACAGGGAAGCGCTTACCCAGGCATGGCAGAGATTTGGATATCCAGAAGTTCTGGCAGCTTACCATACCAGACTGATCTGTACAGACGATGAAAGCGAGATGGAATATCTGGCAGAAGAAGTACGGAGCTTTCTGTTCCATAAACAGTGGCAGGGAGAAACTTACAAACTTCTCGGAGATATCCGCAGAAAACAGGGACAGACAAAGGAAGCATTTGAAAATTATTTTAGGGCCCTGGAAAATATGCAGCACCCGTATCTCAAAACAGAGCTTTCCAGAATTTTCCTGGAAGATCTTTATAAGGGAAGCAGAAGAGCGGCATTTTTTGCAAAGAAAGCAGATGCCTCGGAATTTTTAAGTGTCTGGCTGGACAAATATGGAAGCCAGGAAGAGATCCAAAAGCTTCTGAAAAAGATCGTATAATTATGAAAAATCAACAGAAATGAGGCAGAGTGTATTGAACAGAGAACAGCAGAAAATACTGGAACTTCTTAAAGAAATAGATACCATATGCAGAAAAAATAAAATCACATATTTTCTATCTCCGTACTTTACCCTCTGCGCGGTAACCGGAAGACCTTTTCCGCAGAATCCCACAGCCGGGAATGTATACATGAAAACCGGCGATATGGAGAGGTTCAAGAATGCATTTGAGGAAGAACCGGAATTAAGAAGAGCACTGGAATCTATGGATAATAATAAACGCTTCCCGGGATTCTTTCTCCGGTATACAGATAAGGATACTCTGTATTACACCATGGATAACTACGGAAGATACCAATATCCCGGAATGGCGGTAAAAATTGTACCGCTGCAATGTGAGTACGGCCCGAAGAAAAAGTACATGTGGAACCGGATGCGGGAAGATGGATGGAAAAAAATCCGCGGAAAAAACAGTCAGTGGAAAACCAAAAGAGATTTTGCATGTATCTGGATGGTGCGTTTCCTTTCCCTCTGTGGAAGAGGCTGGCTGGCAAAAAGTATTTTCCGGGATCTGATTCACCAGCCCCAGGAAAACGTTCAGACTTATGTAATCCGTTTCCAAAACCAGAATATTTATTATCCTGCATATATTTTTGAGAACCCACAGGAAGTGGAACTTGAGGGAGAACGCTTTTTTGTTCCGGGAGATACCGATAAATATCTCACCATTGCCTTTGGAAAAAATTACGCAGATAAGGCGCCGGAAAATTATCGTCCAGCACCTACGACCATATGCAGCGCACTGATTCCCTGTGAAGAATTTATGCAGCAGTACGGCGGAGAGGCAAAAAAACTTGCCGCTGAAAGAAAAAGGCGAGAGGCCCGCAGAAAATACGGAATGAACTATAAACAGTACTTTAACCAGTGCTGGACATACGCGAAGTTCTGCGGAATAAAATATACCTGTGCAAGAGCATACAGGAAGAAAACAGGATATATCCGCAACCTGTATAAGAACCAGGATTACGTTCAGCTGGAAAACGTTTTTTCGGAATATACAGGAATGATGAATAAATGTCTGAAGTATGATGAAATATTTGAAGCGGATCCGGAAATACTGGATATATATATGAATTATCTGGAGAAAACAGGAAGGACACCGCTTCTTGAGAAGGTAAAAGAATATGTCTAATAAGATGAAGCTTACAGATTATGTTGTAGATTTTCTTGAAAAAAAAGGAATTCATGATTTTTTTGGATATCAGGGAACCATGATTGCACATCTGGTAAATTCCATCGAGAAGAATCCGGATGCCAGAAGTCATTCCAGTTATAACGAGCAGGGAGCTGCTTTTGCGGCCTGCGGCTATGCTCAGGCGAAGGATGCCTGCGGCTGCGCCTATGCTACAAGCGGCCCGGGAGCTGCCAATCTGCTCTCCGGTGTGGCAGATGCTTATTTTGATTCACTTCCGGTGATCTTTATTACCGGACAGCTCAATACCTACGAGTATTCCGGTATTGCAGGCCTTCGTCAGCAGGGATTTCAGGAAATTGATATGGTTTCCATGGCGAAGCCGGTAACCAAGTATGCCGTACAGGTCCGTGATCCAAAAAACATCGTCCGGGAACTGAACCTGGCATGGCAAATTGCCAACACAGGACGAAAAGGCCCGGTTCTTATTGACCTGCCCATGAATGTACAGAGAGGTGAGGTAGAAGATCCGGTTTATGATATGAAGTTTTCCGAGGAAGAGATCGAAGCAGCCGTCTATGGCAAAAATGATCCGGAAAATGGAGCTGCTTTTTACAGGGATGCCGTTGCAAAGGCGGATTCTTCTGACGCAGGGGAAGCCGCAGAATATATCCTGACGAAGATGAAAGAGGCGAAACGTCCGGTATTCATGATTGGCCACGGAGCAGATGGAGAAACGGAAAAAATGCTCACAGATCTCGCACGGGCCCATCACATTCCTGTGATCACAAGCGTACTTGCCCGGTCCGCTCTGGGCTTTCGGGATCCGCTGAATTTCGGATGCATCGGCGGTGCCTATGGACATCGTTATGCAAATATGATTGCCAACGCAAAAAGCGACCTTCTGCTTTGTTTTGGAATTTCTCTCTGTACCCGTCAGATCGGAACGAAAGTTCATGAATTTGCCAAAGGAGCGGAGATTATCCGGGTGGATATTGACCCTTATAACCTTCAGAGAGAAATCCATGAGGGAAGAAAAGGGGAGAAATGTTTTTGCGTCAGTGCAGAGGATGTGGTGCGTAAACTGACAAAGCAGCAGGCGCAGATTGGTTTTTATGAGGAATGGCTTGCCATCTGTCAGAAAATCCGAAAAGAGCTGGAGCAGGTGGACGATGCGACACCACAGCGTTATCCGAACCGTATGATCGCATACTTAAGTGATCAGCTATCCGATACAGAAGCTGTTGCTGTGGATGTGGGACAGCATATGGTCTGGAGCTACCAGTCTTTCCACAACCAGCAGGGCCAGAAGACACTTTTTTCCGGCGGACATGGCGCCATGGGATATGCACTTCCGGCAGCGATCGGCGCTTATTATGCTACAGGGAAACCGGTGGCATGTATCTGCGGAGACGGGGCCTTCCAGATGAATATTCAGGAACTGCAGTGGGTGAAACGTGAGAATATCCCGGTAAAAATGATCGTAATGAACAATGAGGCGCTGGGAATGATCCGCCATCTCCAGAGAGATTATTTTGACTGTGTGTATGCGGACACTTCTGATGGCAGCGGATTTTCATCCTGTGATTTTTTCGATGTGGCACAGGCTTATGGAATTTCCTCAAAGCGCATCCAGGGAGAAGATGTGGAAAAATATGCAGGTGAGTTTCTGGAACAGGATGGACCGGAGCTTCTGGAGATCATGTTGGAAAACGGCACCTACGCATACCCGAAGACCTGTCTGGGTGAGCCGATCCATAATCAGCAGCCTTATATACCGAAACCGATATTTGATGAACTGATGGAGTTATAAAATGGGAAAAATAACTGTAATCACAGGCGGAACTTCCGGAATCGGAAGGGGGATCGCCGAAAAGATCCTGGCAGAGTCAGCGAAAGAAGACAGGATCTTCGTAACATACGGACATGATGAGAAGAAGGCGGCCGCTTTTCTGGAGAGCCTTCCTGAGGAAAAAAGATCTCAGGTGATCCTGATGAAGGCAGATATGTCTTCCTATGATGAGATGATGGTTTTTGTGGAAGCGCTGAAGAAACAGGCTGACCATATTGACTGGCTGGTAAGCAACGCCGGGATCAGCACCTATGCAAAATATGAGGATTACAGCTTCGAGGAGTGGACACGGATCGTAAATACCAATCTTTCCGTGCCGGTATTTATGGTCAAAGAGCTGAGATCCATGATGGTGGAAGGGGGCAGTGTTCTCTTTACCGGTTCCTATGCCGGGCAGCAGGCGTATTCGTCTTCTCTTGTATACGGAGTCACCAAGGCAGCCATCCATTTTCTGACCAAATCCCTGGTAAAGGAATTTGAGCCAAAAGGCATTACCGTCAATGCTATTGCACCGGGCTTTATCGAAACTCCCTGGCACAGCGCCCGCACCCAGGAGAGCTACGACCGCATCAACAGAAAGATCGCTCTTCACAGGTTCGGAACTGTGGAGGAAGTGGCGGATATGGCTTATGCGGTGCTTTCCAATGGATATATGAATGGTAGCGTTGTAGATATTCATGGAGGTTACGATTACTTCTGAGAAAACTGTTAAGAAAATATTAAAAAGGCTTGACTTGCACCAGTGCTCTGTGATAAAATTGACGAGCGACATGGAAGTTAGGTCTTTTTTTTATGCCCGAAAATGACGACGGATATACGTTCCGGGCGGCGTAAAAAGGCCGTGCAAATGAAAACACTGGAGGTGGAAGTTGTGCGCGTTAAGATTACATTAGCATGCACCGAGTGCAAGCAGCGTAACTACAATATGACGAAGGAGAAAAAGAACCATCCTGAGAGAATGGAGACCAAGAAATATTGTAAGTTCTGTCATACACACACTCTGCACAAGGAAACAAAGTAATCACAGAGATTTGTGAGGTTATGCTATGGAAAAACAGAAATCTGCGGATAAGCCGCAGAAGAAAAGTTGGTTTCAGGGACTTCAGTCAGAATTTGAGAAGATTGTCTGGACAGACCGTCCCACACTGGCAAAGCAGACTGTTGTGGTCGTGATCATCACGATCATCCTGGCAGTGGTTATCAGTGTAATGGATTCCGGAATTCTGGAATGCATTAATTTCTTAATGAAGTAAGGACAAGGTGATTATATGTCAGAAGCAGCAAAATGGTACGTTGTCCATACCTATTCCGGGTATGAGAACAAGGTAAAAGCCAACATTGAAAAGACGATCGAGAACAGACACCTGGAAGACCAGATCCTGGAGGTACGTGTTCCGCTGCAGGATGTAGTGGAGATGAAGAACGGAACCTCAAGACAGGTTCAGAAAAAGATGTTTCCAGGCTATGTGCTTCTCAATATGGTGATGAATGACGATACCTGGTATGTTGTCCGTAACACCAGAGGTGTTACAGGATTCGTAGGACCGGGATCGAAGCCTGTGCCTCTTACAGAAGAGGAAATGATGCCGCTTGGTATCCAGAAACCGGATATCGAAGTGGACTTCGCAGAGGGCGACATGGTAGTCGTTACTGGTGGTGCATGGAAAGATACTGCAGGTGTGATCACAGGTATCAACATGCAGAAACAGACAGTAACGATCAATGTTGAGCTTTTCGGTCGTGAAACACCGGTAGAGATAAGTTTCACAGAAATCAAAAAAGCTGAGTAATTAAAAAACAAGGTAACAGCAAGTGGGAGGGACACACCCCCGCCAATACCACATAGGAGGTGCCGAAAATGGCAAAGAAAGTAACAGGATATATCAAATTACAGATTCCGGCTGGTAAAGCAACTCCAGCACCACCTGTAGGTCCGGCTCTTGGACAGCACGGTGTAAACATCGTACAGTTTACTAAGGAGTTCAACGCAAGAACAGCTGATCAGGGAGACCTTATCATCCCGGTTGTCATCACTGTTTACGCTGACAGAAGTTTCAGCTTCATAACCAAGACTCCGCCGGCAGCAGTTCTTCTTAAGAAAGCTGCAAACATCAAATCTGGTTCCGGTACACCGAACAAGACTAAAGTAGCTAAAGTTACTAAGGCACAGGTTCAGGAGATCGCTGAGCTGAAGATGAAAGACCTCAATGCAGCATCCATCGAGGCTGCTATGAGCATGATCGCCGGTACAGCAAGAAGTATGGGAATCGAAGTCGTAGACTAATAAATACCGAAGCTTAAGTTCGGGGTTCCCGTAGAAAAAGTGAAATTTTCAAGTGGGAGGGCTTTTCCCCGCAAATACCACAGGAGGTTATAGAAATGAAACGAGGAAAGAAATATGTGGAAGCTGCGAAAGCAGTAGACCGCGCAACATTATATGATGCACCAGAGGCTATCAGCCTTGTTAAAAAAGCAGCTGTAGCTAAGTTCGACGAGACCATCGAAGTTCACATCCGTACAGGCTGCGATGGACGTCATGCAGATCAGCAGATCCGTGGAGCAGTTGTTCTGCCACACGGAACAGGTAAAAAAGTTCGTGTACTTGTATTTGCTAAAGATGCTAAGGCAGAAGAGGCAAAGGCAGCAGGAGCAGACTTCGTAGGAGCTGAGGACCTCATTCCGAAGATCCAGAACGAGGGATGGCTTGACTTTGACGTTGTAGTTGCAACACCGGATATGATGGGCGTTGTAGGTCGTCTTGGTCGTGTACTTGGACCGAAAGGTTTAATGCCAAACCCGAAAGCTGGTACTGTAACAATGGACGTAACAAAAGCTGTTAACGACATTAAAGCAGGTAAGATCGAGTATCGTCTTGACAAATCCAACATCATCCATGTTCCGATCGGAAAGGCTTCCTTTACCGAGGAGCAGTTAAGCGACAACTTCCAGACGCTTATGGGAGCTATCACAAAGGCTAGACCTAGCACACTGAAAGGTCAGTATCTGAAGAGCGTTACAATCGCTCCGACAATGGGACCTGGTGTTAAGCTTAACCCGATTAAATTAGCTCAGTAATAAATTTTAAATACCCTGTACAGAGGAGACTTTGTACGGGGTATTTTTTTATACATTTATACACCTTGATTTTTTTTAACAAAAATTCTACAATAAGGCACAAACAGATTTAGAGAATTATTGGATTTTTTTATATATAGTTTACAGATGAAATTCCAGATTATGTTAATATAAAAAAGATGGGGAAAACAGCGCAGATATGTTTTCCAAAAGGGAAATTGGCAGATGAATTTATCTGAACAGGGAGTATAAATTGAGAACAAAAAAGTGCAAAGCGAAAAAAATAAAAAAAGAAATAAACAGAATAAAAATGGCACTCTGTCTGATTGTGGAGGCCATTGTGATCCTGATACTTGTGGTAATTATCGGCTGGAACAAGGGAGTGGGAGACTGGATGGAGTCTCTGCAGAGGCCGGTAGTCCGTAAACTGGAAATGAGTGGAATCAACAGTCCCTATGCAGTGCTGATGCAGGTAAAAGGCGGGAAGATCATCGGAAATATGAAGGGCGATGAGAAGATCTATCCTGCTTCCATGACGAAGATTATGACGGTAATTGTGGCGCTTGAGAACCTGGATGATCTGGATGAGGAGATTACACTGACACAGGAAATGTTTGCGGGACTTTATGAGCAGGATGCCACACAGGCAGGTTTTCAGCCAGGTGAAACAGTCCGTGCCATTGATCTTCTTTATGGTGCCATGCTGCCCTCCGGTGCGGAGTGCTGTATCGCACTGGCGGATACCGTAGGCGGTTCCAGAGATGGATTTGTGGAGATGATGAATAAAAAGGCACAGAGGCTCGGCATGAAAGGAACCCATTTCTGTGATACGACAGGCCTTCATGATCCGGATCACTACAGCACAGTAAGAGACATAGCGGTGCTTCTGAAGTATGCGTTAAAAAACGATACATTTCGGGAAATCATTGAAAGTCCGAGGCATTCTACCGGAGTTACCAATATTCATCCCAGCGGAATTACCTATTACAGCACAATGTTCAAGAATTTATCCGATACTTCGGTAACCGGAGGAAAGATTCTGGGTGGAAAAACCGGATACACCAGTGAAGCGGGCCTTTGTCTGGCAAGTTTTGCGGAAATTTACGGAAGAGAATATATTCTGGTAACTGCCGGTGCGGCAGGAAATACAGGAAACCCTCTTCATGTACAGGATGCGGTTACCATTTATAACCGGCTTGGAAACGCTATTGAAGCCCAGATGGGGGACAGTGGCCAGTCCTGATTTTTGTTACATAAAAAGAGGTCTGCATGTAAAGCAGGCCTCTTTTTCAGTTGATAATGATATGTTTCTTTATAAGTCGGTATGCGGATGAAGGGAAGAACTCCAACGTCCGGAAGCACCGCATGGAAGTACCAGTCCGGTTTCTTTTACAGGCAATCCAATCTCCTGTGATTCCACAGTTCCTTTCCACGGTTTCAGCTCTGTAGCCAGCATATAAGTCAGCACTGCAGGTGCAAGCCCTGTTGTATAGGAATTTACCAGGAAGAACAGAGGATCATCGCTTAAAATCTTTGTACAAAGTTTGATCAGCGGATGAATCGCATCCTCAATTTTCCAGATCTCACCTTTTGGTCCACGGCCGTAGGAAGGCGGGTCCATAATGATGGCGTCGTAATGGTTCCCTCTTCGGATCTCACGCTCCACAAACTTCACACAGTCATCCACCAGCCAGCGGATCGGTGCGCCGGAAAGGCCGGAAGCTGCCGCATTCTCTTTAGCCCAGGTCACCATACCCTTGGAAGCATCCACATGGGTAACGGAAGCACCAGCCGCTGCAGCAGCCAGAGTAGCACCGCCTGTATAAGCAAAAAGATTTAAGACCTTAATCGGGCGTCCAGCATTGCGGATTTTTTCACCGAACCAGTCCCAGTTTACGGCCTGCTCCGGAAAAAGTCCCGTATGTTTGAAGCTGAAAGGCTTCAGATTAAAAGTAAGATCTTTGTAATGGATCTCCCACTGATGCGGAAGATCAAAAAACTCCCACTCACCGCCACCACGGCTGCTTCTGTGATAATGTCCGTTCATATGCTTCCAGCCACGGTTCTTACGTGGAGTGTCCCAGATTACCTGGGGATCCGGACGAACCAGAAGATAGTCTCCCCAGCGCTCCAGCTTTTCTCCTTTTGATGTATCAATGACTTCATATTCTTTCCATCCATCTGCAATCCACATGATGTTTTATACCTCTTTCATACTAAATTTATATAACAGTTATATAGTAATGTTTTTTTCAGTATAGAGGAAAAACAGAAGCCATGCAAGAGAAGTGCAGGATTTTCCACGAAAGATTTGACAACAGCGCTTTTCCATACTAAAATGTACGAGAGATTTACAGAAGAAACACAGCAACCGCAGATATGAAACTGTGCACAAAAAGAGGAGAAGTAAACTTATGAAAAAATATTGTGAGATGAGCAGGGAAGAGCTACTCGATTTAAAGAAAGAACTCGACCGTGAGTTCGATGAGATCAAGGCAGAAGGCCTGGCACTGGACATGTCCCGTGGTAAACCGGCACCGGATCAGCTTGATCTTTCCATGAAAATGATGGAAGTACTTGCGGGCGATGCAGACCTGAAATGTGAGACCGGCGTGGACTGCCGTAACTATGGCGTTATCGATGGAATCCCGGAA
This sequence comes from Blautia sp. MSJ-36, assembly GCF_018917985.1. NCBI lineage: Bacteria > Bacillati > Bacillota > Clostridia > Lachnospirales > Lachnospiraceae > Blautia > Blautia sp. MSJ-36. The sequence continues at coordinate 49,511 of NZ_JAHLPQ010000003.1, forward strand.
GCTAAGAGACTTCTTGGTGAGATGTCTGAGGTAGAGCCTGAGAACATCATCATCTATGGTAACTCCAGCCTGAACGTAATGTTCGATACTATCGCACGTTCCTATTCCCATGGAGTAATGGGAAATACACCATGGTGCAAGCTTGACAAGGTAAAATTCCTCTGTCCTGTACCTGGATATGACCGTCACTTCCGTATCACAGAATTCTTCGGTATTGAGATGATCAACATTCCGATGTCTCCGGAAGGCCCGGATATGGATATGGTTGAGAAATACGTCAATGAAGACCCGGCAGTAAAGGGAATCTGGTGTGTTCCGAAATACTCCAACCCGCAGGGTTACACTTATTCCGAAGAGACCGTTAAACGTTTCGCACATCTGAAACCGGCAGCACCGGACTTCCGTATTTACTGGGATAACGCTTACAGCATCCACCATCTCTATGATGACAATCAGGATTTCCTTCTTGAGATCCTTGATGAGTGTGCGAAAGCAGGAAATCCGGACATTGTTTATAAATTTACTTCTACCTCCAAGGTAAGCTTCCCTGGTTCCGGTATCGCAGCAGTTGCTGCATCCAAGGCGAACCTGGATGACTTCCGCAAATACATGACTGTACAGACCATCGGACACGACAAGCTGAACCAGCTCCGTCACGTTCGTTTCTTCAAGGATATCAACGGACTGCATGAGCATATGAAGAAACACGCAGACATCCTTCGTCCGAAATTTGAGCTTGTTCTTGCAACACTGGATAAAGAACTTGACGGTCTCGGAATCGGTGAGTGGACCAAACCTCACGGCGGATATTTCATTTCCTTTGATGCAATGGAAAGCTGTGCAAAAGCCATCGTTGCCAAAGCAAAAGAAGCAGGTGTTGTCATGACTGGCGCCGGCGCAACCTATCCATATGGAAAGGACCCGAAAGACAGCAACATCCGTATTGCACCAAGCTATCCAAGCGTTGAGGAACTTGGCAAGGCAGCAGAGGTATTTGTTCTCTGTGTGAAGCTTGTAAGTGTGGAAAAACTTCTGGAGAAATAAATCTGTTACATCAGGCTGCCCGGTATTTCAGTGTACGTAATACCGGGCAGTTATAACTATCGGAGTGATATCATGGATGAGGAAAAAGAAAAAATGAAAACCGGCAGAAAAGTAGTTCTTGCACTGATCCTAATTCTGTTAATCCTTACAGCTGCAGCTTACGGGTACGGAGTTCATTATTTTACAGATCATTTTTTGCCAGGCTCTCAGGTAAACGGTTTTAACTGTTCCTATAAGACTACAGAGGAAACCGAGAATCTTCTGGCAAAAGAAGTGCAGGCATATGTTCTTACCGTAGAGACAAGAAATAACGGAAAAGAGAGCATCACTGCAAAAGAAGCCGGACTGGTGTATAAACCAGGTGACGGGGCAAAGAAATTGATAAAAAAACAGGACCGCTACAAATGGTTCCTGGCTTTCAATCAGAAGAAAAAATATACACTGGAAACAGAAACCGAATACAATGACCAGAATAAATTGACAGAAACCGTAAAAAAACTGAAATGCATGCAGAAAGACAACATGGAAAAACCGGAAGACGCATGTATCAGAGACAACGGTGAAACCTATGAAATCCAGCCGGAAAAAGAAGGAACTACCCTGGATACAAAAAAAGTCCAGAAAGTGATCAGGAAAGCCATTTCCGCAGGAGATAAAAGTGTCAGCCTGGAAAAGACAGACTGCTACAAAAAGCCGTCTGTATACAAAGATGATGCCACTCTGAAAAAAGACTGTGATCAGATGAACAAGCTTACCAGCTGTGTGATCACTTACGATTTTTCAGACCGGTCCGAGCAGCTTGACCGTAACACCATCAAAGACTGGCTGACAAAAGATGCAAACGGAGATTATACAGTAGACAAAAATCAGGTTGCGGCCTATGTGAACAGCCTGGGCTATAAATATGATACCTTTGGCTGTACCAGAACATTTACCACGTATGATGGCCGTCAGAAAACCATCAAAGGTGGTGACTATGGCTGGGCCATTGATCAGACTACAGAAACTGAATGGCTTTATAATGCCATTCTTGCTGGAACTACAGAAGTGAGACAGCCGGCGTATGCATACAGCGGACTTTGCAGAGACACCAATGATATTGGAAATACTTATGTAGAGATTGACCTGACCAACCAGAGAATGGTATTTTATAAAGATGGACAGCTTCTGGTAGATACACCGGTAGTTACCGGCTGTGTCCGAAAAGGCTATTCCACACCCACCGGATGTTTTGCCCTGGATGCCATGCGTTCACCGGCAGTCCTTAAGGGACCTGGATATGCGTCACCGGTTACATACTGGATGCCGTTTTCCGGCGGAGTTGGAATCCATGACGCAAGCTGGCGTTCACAGTATGGCGGACAGATCTACATCACAAACGGTTCCCATGGCTGTGTAAATACCCCGAAAGATCAGGCGGCAACCATTTATAATAATATTAGTGTAGGAGTACCGATCATAGTTTATGAATAAGAAATTAAAAGAAATATTAAAAGAATACGAAGAAAGAAAACACAAAATCATCAAGGGAGATGAAAGTATGAATATCGTTGTATTGGCAGGTGGAACCAGTACAGAAAGAGAGATCTCCATCGTAACAGGAACCGGTGTATGCAAGGCACTTCGCAAAAAAGGTCATAATGCCATTCTTGTAGATATTTTCTGCGGACTGGAGCCGGTGGACTGGGATGAGCCTTTTGGAGATAAAGATTATGAGGTAGATTCCGCAGCAGAGTATATGAGAAGCTTCGATGATGATATCGAAGAAATCAAACGCACAAGAAGAAGCTTTTTCGGACCGAATGTTCTGGAACTCTGCCAGGCAGCAGACATTGTATTTATGGGACTTCACGGTTCCAACGGAGAGGACGGAAAGGTTCAGGCAACCTTCGATCTTCTGGGAATCCGTTACACAGGAACCGGATACTTAAGCAGTGCCATTGCTATGGATAAAGGCCTCACCAAGAAGATTTTCCTCATGGATCAGGTACCTACACCGAAGGGTGTTTCCATGCTGAAAGAAAACTGTACAAGAAATATCCAGGATCTTGGCATGGAATTCCCGGTTGTTGTAAAAACATGCTGCGGTGGTTCCAGCGTAGGTGTTTATATTGTAAACAACCAGAAAGAATATGAGGATGCCATTGACGGTGCTTATTCTTATGAGGATGAAGTTGTTGTTGAGGAATACATCAAAGGCCGTGAGTTTTCCGTTGCCGTTGTAGATGGAAAAGCGTATCCGATCATCGAGATCGCACCGAAGCAGGGCTTTTACGATTACAAGAACAAATATCAGGCAGGTTCCACAGTAGAGACCTGTCCGGCAGAAATTTCTCCGGAACTAACTGAGAAGATGCAGCACTATGCAGAAGCTGGTGCAAAAGCTCTCTGCATCGAAGGCTACGCACGTTTTGACTTCATGATGAAAGAAAACGGCGATATGTACTGCCTGGAGGCAAACACACTTCCGGGAATGACACCAACCAGCCTGATTCCGCAGGAAGCAAAAGTTCTGGGAATCGACTATCCGGATCTCTGCGAAGAGCTGATCCGCATTTCTCTGAAGAAATACAGAAAATAAAATATCTGACCATAACTCCTCCCGTTGACAGAACAACAGGAGGAGTTTGTGGCAAAAGAAAGGATTTTATCATGAAAAATCTTACATTGGAAAATATCACAAAAGTCTGTAACGGCATTTATCACGGACCCCAGGAAAAACTTCAGGAAGAAGTGACGGCCATCACAACAGACAGTCGTAAAGTGGAAAAAGGCGGCCTTTTTGTTCCGGTAGTTGGAGAGCGTGTGGATGCTCACCGCTTTATCCCCCAGGTGATGGAAGCAGGCGCACTTGCAACTTTATCCGAGAGAGTTCTTGAAGGTGCGGATTATCCGTACATTCAGGTAGAATCTTCTCTTCAGGCAGTAAAAGACATTGCGGAGTTTTATCTGGAGCAGCTTGAGATTCCGGTTGTGGGAATCACAGGAAGTGTTGGAAAAACCAGCACAAAAGAGGTGATCGCCTCTGTCCTGAAAGAGAAATACCGCACCCTGAAAACCCAGGGGAATTTCAACAATGAGCTGGGACTTCCGCTGACTGTATTCCGCCTCCGTGACGAAGATGAGATTGCGGTCCTGGAAATGGGAATCAGTGATTTCGGCGAGATGACCCGTCTTGCAAAGATCGCGAAACCGGACACCTGCGTGATCACAAACATCGGAACCTGCCACCTGGAAAATCTTGGGGACAGAGATGGTGTCCTGAAGGCCAAAACAGAGATTTTTAAATATGTGAAGAAAAACATCGTACTCAACGGTGATGACGACAAACTTTCCACTGTAAAAGAATACAACGGCATCCAGCCGGTATTTTTCGGAAACGGAGAAAATGCTTCCGTTACCTGCGAAAATGTGGAGAGCCGCGGACTGAAAGGAATGAGTTGCGATATCTGTCTCAAAGGAAATATGGCAGAGAACGGAGAGTTCCAGAAATTCCACGTGGAGATTCCAATGCCTGGACGCCATATGGTATCCAATGCACTGGCGGCAGCAGCTATCGGAAGACTTTACGGACTGAATGCAGAGCAGATCAAAAACGGTATCGAAAGCCTGGAACCGGTCAGTGGAAGATTCAATATGATCGAGACTGACAAGTTCATGATCGTAGATGACTGCTACAATGCAAATCCTATGTCCATGAAAGCTTCTCTGGATGTTCTTCAGGACGGACTTGGAAGAAGAGTTGCCATCCTTGGAGATATGGGCGAACTTGGAACAGACGAAGTTGCACTTCATGAGGGCGTAGGTGTTCATGCAGGCCATTGTAAGATTGATGCCTGCATCTGTGTGGGACCGCTTGCGGCACACATTGCAAAAAAAGCATCTGAGACCAATCCGGACTTAACTGTTATTCAGGAAAACAATCTGGAAAGCCTTCTTAAGAACCTGAGCACCTATGTGAAACAGGGAGACACCATCCTTGTAAAAGCTTCCCACTTCATGAAATTTGAAAATGTAGTCAAAGCACTGCAGGAAATGTAAAAAGACCGAAAACAGGGCAATCATTTGACGAACGAAAATTCTTTCCAGACCTTTCTTTCAGAGGTATACTGTTTCTAAAGGAGTTTGCACAGGAAACTGTGTGAAACCGTAGGGAAAGGGAGGAGCTTATGCTGGAGACGATCATGAAGCTGAACATCCCCCTTTACGTCATGACATCTATGGGATGTATCGGCGGCTTGGGGATGCTGGCAACGAACCTTACCTACCGAAGAATGATTCGAAATACACAGCGATTACAGAATCTGAAAGAGAAATGGCTGAACCTGTGGAAATCAAGGGACAGGCTCTGGCACAGAATGAACCGTTTTGTATGGTATCCGTCCCTGTTTTGTACCTTTCTTCTGGCACTGTCTGTTTTTCTCAACAGCAGACTGGGACACAGAGAAGGCCTGCCTATGCTGTATCTTTATATAGGCGCGGCAGTGCCTGTGGCGTTGCTGCTTCTCCGTCAGGGACTGGATTTTTCGTACAAAGAAGAACTGGTGATGGCTTCTCTTGCAGACTACGTGGAACAGGTCCGGACCTGGGTGGAAGAAGTTCCGGTTCCCCAGAAAGCAGATCCCGTTTTGCAGGAAGAGATTGTGGATAAGATCACCAGAAGTATCCGCCAGACAGCCGCAACAGGAAGTCACTTCAGCAAGATGCTTTCTCCTGAGGAAGAAGAGATCATGAGGGAAATTATACGGGAGTTTATGAAAGAGTAGAAACAACAAAAATCTCCGGCAGATACGGTTCCTGGTATCCTGCCGGAGATTTTTTGTGTATTTGTGTAAGATAAGGATTCTTTGGCTGTCTGGGTTTACAGTCTGGTTATCAGCCCATGGAGATCGGGCCGCCGCGGAGTTTGCCTGCGGTGGTAATTCTCTTGATAGCAACCATGTATGCTGCCATACGGAGTGTTACGTTTTTCTCCTGGCTGAGGGCATAAACTTCGTTAAATGCGGTAAGCATGATCTTCTGAAGCATCTTGTTGACTTCATCAAGATCCCAGGTAAGGTTCTGGATGTTCTGTACCCACTCGAAGTAGGAAACAACAACACCACCTGCGTTGGAAAGGATATCCGGGCATACGATAATTCCTCTGGAGTTCAGGATCTCATCTGCCTCAACAGAAGTCGGTCCATTGGCTGCCTCGATAATGAGTTTGGCCTGGATGCGTCCTGCGTTGTCTTCTGTGATCTGGTTCTCCAGGGCAGCCGGGATCAGAACGTCGCATTTACATGTGATCAGGCCGTCGTTGGTAACGTGGGAAACACCTTCTGCTTCGTATTTATCGAGGGTATTTCCTTCGGAAATAAATTTGCGGATTGCCGGAATATCAAGTCCGTCCTCGCAGTAAAGACCGCCGGTATAATCACTGACAGCAACAACCTTCTGGCCATTCTTATAGAAAATCTCAGCGGCAGTTCCGCCAACATTTCCCATACCCTGAACAGCGATGGCTGCTTTTGCAGGGTCAATATTGTTCTTTTCCATGCACTGGTAAGCGATGATGGTAACGCCACGTCCGGTAGCTTCCACACGGCCTACGGAGCCGCCGATCTCGATCGGTTTTCCGGTAACAACACCTGGAACAGTATGGCCGGTGAACATGCTGTAAGTATCCATGATCCATGCCATAACCTCACCATTTGTATTAACATCCGGAGCTGGGATATCTTTATCCGGTCCGATAATCGGAAGGATACGTGTGGTATAACGACGGGTAAGGCGGATAAGCTCTGCTCTGGAAAGCTTGGATGGATCAACTTTGATACCACCTTTGGCACCGCCGTAAGGAATATTTACAACCGCACATTTGAAGGACATCCATGCTGCAAGAGCTTTTACTTCGTCCATGTCGGAATTCTGATGGTAACGGATGCCGCCCTTGCACGGTCCACGTGCGCTGGAATGCTGAACGCGGTATCCTTCAAATACCTTAATGGAACCGTCGTCCATACGGATCGGGATAGAAACCTTAAGTTCACGTTCCGGGTAGCAAAGTGTTGCGTAATCTTCGTAGCTGAGACCAAGAGCCTCTGCAGACTGCTTCAGGACAGAGAGCATATTGTCGTAAGGATTATACTTTTTATCTGCCATTGTTACCACTCCTTTGAAAATAAATATTTTTTCTCTTTCATTTAAGAATAATATTATTCATCTGATGAGCTGAGTATAGCACGCTGTATCTGAAAAGTAAATAATTTTATTCATGAAAATATATACAAAAATATTTATATCTTTTTGGCGCTTTTCCATAAGCCTGTGATAAAATAAAAAAATCAAACGCTTTACCAGCGATAACGATGACGGGGAGGATCTTTCATGGAAAATCAGTTACAGAATCTGATTATTTCAGCACAGCTGACACCAAAGGAAAAAGAAGTTGCAGATTATGTTCTCGAGAATCTGCAGAAATGCTGTTTTATGACATCAACAGAGCTGGCCGGAGAGCTGAACGTGAGCTATTCCTCCGTGATCCGGCTTACCAAAACTCTGGGATTTACCGGATATCCGGATTTTCAGAGCTTTCTGCGGGAAACTTATGCAGAACAGTCCAGAGACGTGGATACCGGAATTCTCATCCCTGCAGAGCGTATTGAAGCAATTAAGAAAAAAGAGCACAAGGCAACGGTACAGGATACCGTATGTGCCTACACTCTCAGCAATATTCAGAGTACCATCGCCAGCAACACGGAAGAGCAGTACCGTAAGGCCAGCAGTATTCTTATCAACAGTGATGTGAAATATATTTTTTCCTCAAGAGGATCTACCTGTGTGGGAGAATTTCTGAATACCATCCTAAGACAGACCCTTCCCCATGTGTACAATTACGGAAGCCACGGTCAGAATATGTTTGATTTTGCCAGTGATCTTAAGAAGGGAGACGCAGCTGTTTTTATTACCTATTCCAGATATTCCAGGCTGATGTATCTCACTGCAGAAATGGTACATAAGCAGGGAGCTTCCATCATCCTTCTGACAGACAAATCTACCTGTGAAGCAGCCAAGTTCGCAGACGTGGTTCTGACTGCCAGGGGCGACAGCAGTGAATTTTATAATTCCTATGTGGCAGGAATGTTTGCCGCAGAAATGCTCTGTGCATATATCTGCAGGGAGACAAATTACTCCAATCAGGAGCTTCTGGAACGCATTGACGAATATACGTCACAGATCGGGAATTTTTGACAGAAACATCATAGAAAAAGCATTATTGACATACTTTCCGGCAGAAACGGCAGGGAATTGTAGCCTTTAAAAGTCTGGATTTTATGATATGCAGATGATATAATCTTTACATAATATCTGTATATAAGTAAGGACGCGGGAAGTATGAAAGAGAACAATCAAAAGATTCAGAAAAAAAGCTGGGGTATAATAATCGCTGTTTTAAGTGTATGTATTATTGCTACAGCTTTTTTTGATTATGTAAACATCAATCTGGCAGGAAAAATCCCGATTCTGGACAAAATACTGGAGTTTGCGGGAATATCAGAAGAGTATCTGAAAATTTCCCCAAGTGAACTGATCTCCCATACATCCAGTGCACAGGATATTCTTGGAGAACTGGGAATCGACAGGGGTGGAGTATTCTGGAAACTTGCAGTATTTCTGTTTCTCCCTTATGTTTTTGCGATCATTTCGGCAGTTTTTGGATTTTCTGACAAAACATCCTCGGAAGTTGTATCAGCAGTATCTGCGCTTCTGGGAATTGTAAGCCTGTTTGTGGACTACCTGCTGATTATTCCACACAGCATAGCAGCAGTAACAGCGGAATACAAGGTTTCCGGACTTCTGAAACAGGTGCTGGATGTGGACATAGAAAAGACAGTCAGGACGGCAGTGGCAGAGTCCTTCTGTGCCGGGTTCTGGATCTGCGTGGCCCTGTTTGCGGGAATTGTTGTTGTTTCTGTTGTGCGGATGCTACGGGAGCAGAAAGAGGAGGATACCGTGGATGAGGAAGAACAGAAACCGGTTCTTCGATGTATGTTTGGAAACATGAAGAACATGGAGATCGAAATGGGAGAATCCGAAATCCTGGTAGGAAGAGATGTACGCAGATGTGCGCTGATTATGACGGAACCGGGAGTGGATAACGTGCACTGTATGATCCGGTTTAACAGTGAAAGTAATGACTACGGGATTGTTGACATTTCCAGTACGGCAACCTGTATTTTCAGAAATAATGATGTAGATGGAGAAGCAGTTCCTCTTCAGAAAGGTGTGATGTGCACCGTGGAAAGAGGAAGCTGGATTGCCGTGGGAGACCGGGATAATCTTCTGCAGCTTCTCTGAGATACAGAAGGAGAAAAGTGTGGAACAGAAAAAATATCTCATTATCATTGATAATTTTGGAAAAATTCAGGAAGTTCCTCTGGAATCTTTTGGAAAAGACCGTCTGATACTGGGATCAGATCCCGTACAGTGTGATATCGTCATTCGTTCGAATATTATTTCTCATGTACATGGAAAACTGAAATTTATGGGCCCCAGGGTGCTGTTTGCAGATCTGAACAGTACCAATGGAACCATTGTGGAAACAGACGGATATCAGAAGTATCTTCATGGAAATACAACATACCATGAGCTGAAAAGCGGAAGTATCTTAAGAGTCCAGTCCAGACAGAGCACGCCGGACAAATCTATCGTAATTCTGTATACAAACGTATCAGAAAAGGGCGTATGGCGAAAAGCACCTCTGCTTTCCGGCAGGCTTTCCATTGGACGTGGGGACGGAAATGACATCATCTTAAACCATCCCTGCATATCAAGAAAACATGCCTGTATTATAAAAGAGGGAAAAAGGGCAGTACTTGTGGATAACAGTTCCAACGGAATTTTTCTCAACGGAAAAGTTGTAAACGGAAAAGCAGTACTCCATGAGAAAGACGTTATTACCATCTTGAACAGTACATTGCTGTACACTGATGGAAATGTATTCTACAAGACATCCAGACAGGGTACCCATATTGATGTCACCGATGTAAACAAATACGTTGGAAAAAATAACAAAAAAATACTGGATCAGGTAAGCTGCCACATCGGAAGCAATGATTTTGTGGCAATTATCGGAGGTTCCGGTGCAGGAAAAACAACACTGATGAACGCAATCAGTGGTTTTGACAAAAAATTTGCAGGAAATATCAAATATAATGGAGTGGAGCTCAAACCCCATTTCAATGAGTGGAAGAGCATTATCGGCTACGTTCCCCAGGAGGACATTATTTTTGAAAACCTGACGCTGCGTAGGATGTTGTCTTATACCGCTGACCTGAAAATGCCCTCCGACACCTCAAAAGCAGAAAAAAACAAAAGAATCGATCAGGTACTGGGAATGGTGGAACTCATCCAGCATCAGAACACCCTGATCCGGAAACTTTCCGGCGGACAGAAAAAACGTGCCAGCATAGCCGTGGAACTGCTTGCTGATCCGAGTGTATTTTTCCTGGACGAGCCTACATCCGGCCTGGATCCGGGAACAGAACAGAAACTGATGATTACCTTAAGCCGCCTTTCCAAAACACAGGGAAAAACAATCGTCATGGTTACCCACACCACACAGAGCCTGGAACTCTGCGACAAGGTTATTTTTATGGGACAGGGCGGAAGGCTCTGCTTCTGCGGAACTACGGAAGAAGCCAAACGTTTCTTCAATACGCAGAATCTGGTAGACATCTACAATATGATCACAGAGGAGCCTGTGGCATGGGCGCAGAAATACAGACAGGTATCCCAGAATGAAGAATACATCCAGGAAAAAGGCGGCGACGAGATACGGAAAAAGAAAAAATCCGTACAGATCCGGCAGCTTCCGATCCTTACCCTTCGTTATATGGAACTTCTGAAAAATGATCTTCCGAGACTGGCGATTCTGTTTTTGCAGCCGATTTTGATCGCACTGCTGTTGTCAGTGGTTGCCAATGACAAGGTTTTTGATATTTATGAAGACACGAAATCCATCCTGTTTTCCTTAAGCTGTGCGGGAATCTGGATCGGACTTTTCAATTCCATACAGGAAATCTGTAAAGAAAGAGTCATTCTGAAAAGAGAATACATGGGAGATCTGAAACTGCACTGGTATGTATTATCCAAGTTTGCGGTACAGACGATCCTTGGCCTGGTACAGGCGCTTCTGATTACCGGAATCTTTACCCTTACCGTAGGAGCGGCAGATAAGGGAATTCTTTTTTCCGGGTCATTTGTGGAAACCTTTATTACAGTGTGGCTGACAATCGAAGCTGCCATGGCACTGGGATTTGTGATTTCTTCTCTTGCAAAGAGCGGAGATAAGGCCATGACGCTGGCGCCGTTTGTGCTGATTATACAGCTGCTGTTTTCGGGAATTCTTTTTGAACTGAAAGGTGCAGGTGAAAAAATTTCCTATGTGACCATCAGCAAATGGTCCGTGGAAAGCCTTGGAAGTATTGCACGGCTGAATGATCTTACCATGAAAATCCAGCAGCAGATTCCGACGGCAGAACACAAATTTCAGGAAATTTTCAAATCAACAGGAGCGCATCTGACGCAGAACTGGCTGATTATGGGCGGAATGACAATTGTGTGTATGATTTTATGTACCGTACTTTTGAGAAGCCTGTCAAAAGACGGACGGTAGGAAGGAGAAAAGTTATGGGGGACAGAATCAGAGCAAATATAAGTACCATGTCCAGAGAATTTGCGGATATGGAAAATCTTCAGAAAGCAGCCCAGAACAGTCTGGACGAGCTTGTGAATGCCATTCATGCACTGAATGGTAGCTGGGAGGGAATGGCTCATGACGCACTGGTCAGTGTGTTCAATTCCGATCAGGAAAGTATGCAGGAAACGCTGAGACTGCTTGGGGAATACATTTCCGCACTTGTGGCGGCACAGAATGAATACCAGAACTGTGAGCAGCAGGTCGAAAGCAGGATCAGTTCCATACGCGTCTGAGAGGAGGAGAATTTATGGCTGGATATGGAGTGGGTTCAGATGCCCATATAAAAGTTCAGACAGAAGCGCTGATAGAAAGAGCGGAAAACGCAAAAAGCGCAATTTCCACCATGGAAAACCGTCTGAATGAAATTTCACAGAAAGTAAACCAGATGTCAGGATATTGGGAAGGGGAAGCTGCGGACCGTGCCAGAAACCTTTATCAGAAGCAGCAGGAAGCAATGCAGAAAATTCTTCAGGAGCTGAAGGGATATCCGGATAAGCTGCTGACGATATCCGGAAACTATTCAACCGTAGAGCAGGCCAACCAGAATGAATCCGGAGGCCTGAAAAACAACATACTTTAACCAGATATCCGCTTGATATAATAGCTGTTTGAACAGGAGGGGGATGTATGAGTCGTTATACCATAGAGATGAATTTCGCAAAGGCCAAAGGCCAGGCAAAAGAACTGGACAATGCCGCTGCCAGGCTGGAGAGGATCGCATCTGGAAGTATGGAAGATGCGATGAGTACCATTTCCGGAAACTGGAAAGGGGAAAACGCGGGAAATTATCTGCGTAAAGCAGAAAAAGTCCAGAAAGATATTCTTAATGTGAGCAGGGAGCTGAAAAATACAGCGACGGCAATCAGAAACATCGCACAGGTAACTTATAATGCTGAGATGGCCGCACTGGAACTGGCTCTTAAACGAAATGTATAAATAAAACGGTTATGCTCTGACCGAAAAAAGGAGGAAATTTTATGGCAGAATTTCAGGTAACAGCAAGCACACTTAAACAGAAAGCAGAAGAGCTCAGCACATTAAACAACAACTTTGCAAAAAAAGTTGAAGAATTAATGGCATCCGAAAAATCCCTGAGCGGAATGTGGGAAGGCCAGGCAAAAGAGGCATTTGAGAATGCGTTCAACACAGATGCCGGAAAAATGAATCAGTTTAAGGCAGCAGTAGATGAATACTATTCAAGACTTCTCACCATCGTTTCCCAGTATGAGCAGGCTGAGTCCAAGAACGTAAGCGTGGGAACAACAAGAACTGTATAAGGAGGAAAATAACATGGATGGAACAATCAAAGTATCAACACAGGAATTAAGAAGTGCATCAAGCCAGTTCAGCAGCTACGGAAGCGAAATCCAGAACCTGACATCACAGATGCTGTCCCTGATTTCAGGAATTACAGGAGCTGTATGGTCCGGTGAGGCAGCAAGCGCTTATCAGAGTAAATTTGCAGGCCTGGAAGCAGACATTTCCAAGATCAACAAAATGATCCAGGAACATGTTACAGACTTAAATACAATGGCTGACGAGTACGACCGTGCAGAGCAGCAGGCACAGCAGGAAGCATCTGCGTTAAAAAATAATATTATTTGACAGGCAGATAATACATGAGGTGGCGAAAGATATGAGCTATGTACTGACAATATACAGCAAGGAAATATATCAGGATTTTATACTTCCTGCAATTGATAATGCCGATTATACAATTGTACTTCAGCAGAAAATATTTTCACTTTCCGATGATGTTCTGGTCAGAATGGAAATTGTGGACGGAGAATGGCGTTTTGTCCAGGGTGAAAATTATCGAATCGTAAAGAACGGAAAGAGCTATATCCGAAAAGGTCTGCACAATGGAGAGGCACTGAATCTTGAACTGTTTAATACATTAAATTTTGCAGTTATGATACAGGAAAAAACAGGCGGTTTTACTGTATACAAGAAATATCTTTTGCCACCGGAAGGAAAAATCTACATCGGAAAAAACAAGGATAACCACATCTGCTACGATTCCATGGGACTGGTTTCGGGCATCCATGCATCCATTGAAATGAACCATATGAACTATATTTTAAGGGACATGAGCAGAAACGGTGTTTATGTCAACCATAACCGGATCAAACAGATGCATGTGCTGCAGTATGGAGATACCATCAACATCATTGGACTGAAGATGGTATTTCTGGGAAATTTCCTTGCACTTGAAAAACCGGGCGGATCTTTCCACATTAAAGAAGATGTAATTGTCCCACTGGAAAGCGGAGACATTATGGATGCTGTAATAGCAGCAGCTCCGGACCCTGTTTCCGAAAAGAAAAAGAAATATTTCAACCGAATTCCACGAAATCTGAAAGTTATCGACGTGGAACCCTATGTTATCGAGGGGCCTCCCGGAAAAGACAATTCCAGAAGAGCTCCCTGGTATCTCACAGTAGGCCCGGCCCTTACCATGGCGATCCCCATGACACTGGGCTGTGTGCTGTCTATTGTAGGAAGCGGAAGTAATTCTTCTGTCTTTATGTATACAGGACTTATTACCGCATTTGGTTCTGCGGTACTTGGAGCTGTATGGGGCGGCGTGCGTCTGAAATACGATGCAAAAGTCCGCGTGGAAACAGAAGCGCACAGAACAGAAGCCTATGCGGAATACCTTACAGATATCGAAAAGAAAATTGAAGAACAGTACGAAAAAGATATCCAGATCTTAAATGACCGGTATCCTTCCGCAGACATGATCTGTGCCCTCCGGGATAACAATTCCACACTCTGGAACCGAAATGTGACACATGCCGATTTTATGTACCATCGACTGGGAATCGGTGCCCTGCCATTTCCATCACCGGTAAATATTCCGCCGGAGCGCTTTATGCTTTACAAAGATGCCCTTGCGGACAGACCGGAAGAGATCCGGAAGAAGTTCGAAAAAATGCAGGATGTCCCGATCTGTGTAGATCTTCTTTCTCATTCTCTGATAGGTGTTCTTGGCGGCTCCAAAAAGCAGGGAGCCTATGAAGTAATCCGTGTTCTCCTGACACAGATTGCGGCTGCCAACAGCTATACAGATGTAAAAATGGTACTTACATACAACAAAAACCTGGGAGCGGAGCAGGAGTGTTTCCGTTCATTCCGGTGGTTCCCGCATACCTGGTCCACAGACCGGAAATTCCGTTTTGTGGCAGATGAGCCGGAAGAAGTTGCAGACGTTTACTATGAACTGACTCAGCTTCTCCGTGAAAGAAAAGAAGAAAAAGCCTACGGGGAAGAAAAAGCTCCCCTGCCATTATACGTTCTGGTTGTCAGTGATATTTCCATGCTGAACAATGAGCTGATCAGTAAATACGTCTTCGACAAAGACCCGCAGCTGGGCCTGATCACCATTATTCTGGCAGAAAAATTTGAAGATCTTCCAAACAGCTGTGAATACATTATTGCCAATGAACATGACGGTGGCAAATTTACAGGAGTATATTCCGTACGTGGAGAAGAGCAGGAGCGGATCAGTGTCTGCTTTGACAATATTACCAACGCATCGGTTGAAAGCTTTGCCCGGAAACTGTCCGACATTGAAGTGGAAGAGATGCAGAACGGTGGAGAAATTCCGTCCTCTGTAACATTCTTTGATATGATGGGAATCAGTAAACTGGAAGAGCTGGACGTTGCCACCAGATGGGCAAAAAACCGTACCTACGATTCCATCCGCGGTCTTCTCGGAAAAAAAGCAGGCGGAAACCTCTGCTATCTGGATGTTCATGAAAAATATCACGGACCTCATGGCCTGATCGCCGGAACAACAGGTTCCGGTAAAAGTGAAACCCTGCAGAGTTACATGCTATCCCTGGCAATCAATTACAGCCCGGATGATATCGGATTCTTTATCATTGACTACAAAGGTGGTGGAATGGCCAATCTGTTCTCAGGCCTGCCACATATGATGGGACAGATCTCCAACCTTTCCGGAAACCAGATCCACCGTGCAATGGTATCCATAAAGAGTGAAAACCGCAGAAGACAGCAGATTTTTAACGATTATGGTGTAAACAATATCAACGCCTACACCAAACTGATCAAATCCAATGAAGCACAGACTCCGGTACCGCATCTGTTTATCATCATCGATGAGTTTGCGGAACTTAAGAGAGAAGAGCCTGACTTCATGAGAGAGCTGATCAGTGTTGCCCAGGTAGGACGAAGCCTTGGTGTACATCTGATTCTTGCCACACAGAAACCAAGCGGTACAGTAGATGACAATATCTGGAGTAACTCCAAATTCCGTCTGTGTCTGCGCGTACAGGACAAGCAGGACAGTAACGACATGCTTCACAAACCGGATGCAGCTTACATCACCCAGGCAGGCCGTGGATACCTGCAGGTAGGAAATGATGAGCTTTATGAGCTGTTCCAGTCCGGTTACAGTGGTGCTCCATACGATGAGGACGGAGGAGACAACGGAAATGAAACCGTCCGTATGATGACCATTCACGGCAGAACTGCCATCGTCGGAAACCGTATGAAGATGCACAGACAGGAAAAAGCCAAGGCAATGTGGCTGAAAAAACTCGTAGAGGCAGCGGAACAGGTAATTGCAGATGGCAATACTCCGGAACACCTTCTGAACAACCCGGTACTCTTAAGACAGTGTGCGGAGAAAGTAACCGATAATCTCATAAAGAACAACGTCAATGTATCCTCCGGTGAAAATGGCCTCCAGCGAATGGAAAATATCGTAAGACTTTGCTGCATGGCAAACGACAGAAGCACTGGTGCAAAAGTAGATTATATCATTCAGGAAGAAAGTGCACATTCCGTCAAGATACCGGAAACAAAACAGAAAACCCAGCTGGATGCTGTTGTGGAATATCTTGGAAAAGTTGCAAAAGAGCGTGGATATGACCATGAATTCCTTCTGTGGCTGCCTGTCCTTCCGGAAAATCTCTATCTGGAAGAGCTTTCCGGATACTGCGAGACTACATTTAACGCAGGTTCCTGGCCGACATGGAAGAAGTGGAACTTAAAAGCGCCGATCGGTCTCTGCGATGACCCGGTTAATCAGGCACAGCGTACTCTGGAAATTGATTTTGCAGCGATGGGCCATCTGATTGTAATTGGTTCCGTAGGAACCGGAAAGAGTGTTTTCCTGCAGTCACTGGCGTATTCCCTGATTCACAGATATTCTCCGGAATATGTGAACCTTTACTGCATCGACTTCTCCAGCAATGCCATGCGTGGATTCGAAAAATCCGCACATGTGGGCGGCGTGATGTACGAGCATGATACCGAAAAAATCTCCAGATTTTTCAATATGCTCACAGAACTTATGGAAGAACGGAAAAAACTCTTCAAAGGTGGTAACTACGAGCAGTATGTTCAGGCTATGGGCGTGAAAGTACCGGCAGTCTTTGTATTTATTGACCAGTATTCCAGTTTCAGGGAAAAGACCGGAAATATTTATGAGGAACAGATGGTACACCTTTCCAGAGACGGAGCAGCCTGCGGAATCTACCTTGTTATTTCCGCAGCAGGATTCGGGCTTACCGAGATCTCAAACAATGTAGGAAGAAACATCAAAAATGTCATCTGCCTTGAAATGGGAGACAAATTCCAGTATATGGATCTTCTTCACACCATGCAGATTGAGGTTCTTCCGGAAACAGGCGTAAAGGGACGTGGACTTGTAAAACAGGGCGATGTTGTTCTGGAATATCAGACAGCACTTGCAGTGAAAGCCGAAGACGATTATTCACGTATCGAAAAAATCGAAAAAGAATGTCTGCGCCTGAATGCAGCATGGCATGGCAAAAAAGCAAAACAGGTTCCTGTAATCCCGGATGAGCCGGTCCTTGATGAATTTATCGAACTGGATGCAGTAAAAGAGCAGCTTCAGAGCGGACACCTTCTTCCCATCGGATACGATGCGGATAATGCCAATCCGTATGCTCTGGATCTTCACAGGATCTTCAGCTATCTTATTTCCGGCCGTGCGAAGACAGGAAAGAAAAATCTCCTTAAGATTCTCATGAAGATGGGAGCACAGACAGGAATGAAGATGTATGTGGCAGATTTTTCAGGAAAACTCAAAGAGGCCGCAGCAGAAAACAATGCCGTATTCATTGATACAGACAGAAAAATGTACGATGCGTTCATGGAATGGCAGACGGAGATCATTGAGAAAAACGGACGCAAAAAAGAGATGGAAGCAGCCGGAAAGAGCGATCTTGAGATCTATCAGGAGATGGCATCCATGGGTCTTTCCTGCATGATGATCAGTAATCTTCCGGAATTTATCAACCATATTATGTATCCGGAAAAAGACGTGCCGCTTATGGCAGGATTCCTGGAAAACATCACAGAAAAAGGTGCAGGCCTGGGAATTTACTTTATCTCCGCGTATACGCCGGATGAGATTACGAAAGTCAAAGGAAACGCAATATACAATAACCTGGTCAAAAAGAAAGAAGGTCTGCATCTCGGCGGAAATGTAGGTGCACAGAACATTCTCAATTTTGATTACATTTCATATAAGGAACAGAATAAGGTTCAGAAAACAGGAGTGGCAATGCTGCCGTCTGTAGATGGGGAACTTACTTCTACACGGCTGATTATTCCACTTGCTGGGAAAGCAGATGCAGAAAAATGATAATTGTAGATGTATATGTACCGGTATATGAAAAGACCTACGATATGGAAATCGATGAAGGTCTGGGAATTGCAATGGTAATAGAAGAGATGGCAACCATAATCTGCCAGAAAGAATCCAGTAAAATGGGAGGAAATGTCAGTGAATTATGTCTCTGCGACGTGAGAAGCAAACAGATTCTTTCCCCGGAAAGATGTCTGAGAGATTATGGAATTACCAACGGCGGACAGCTGCTTCTGGTATAGGAGGGGAGAAACGATGGGCAACGTTATAGATGTGAACAACATCTGTGTAAACTGCATGCATACAATGGATGAGACAACAAGGTATTGCCCTTCCTGCGGATATGAAAGAGGCACATATGTAAATAATCCCCATCAGCTTCCGGCTTTTACGATCCTGCAGGGAAGATATCTGATTGGAAAATGCCTTGGAGAAGGTGGTTTTGGTATTACATATCTTGCCCTGGATCTTATCTCCGGCCAGCGTGTTGCAATCAAAGAACTTTTTGTACAGGGACTGCTGAACAGACAGAAGGGAAAAACCGTTCTGATCGAAAGCAGCCAGGAATCCATGAGATATTACCATATCTGTAAGGATAAATTTCTTCATGAAGCGCAGCTGCTTCATAATCTTAAGGAGAAAAGAGGCGTTGTAAACTTTCTGAACTATTTTGAAGAAAACAATACCGCCTACATTGTGATGGAATATCTGGAGGGACAGGATCTTTCCCAGTATTTAAAAGAACATAACAACAGAATTTCTTTTCATGAGACCTTTCAGTTTCTGCGGCCGGTGATGAAATCACTGATTGATATGAATGAGTCAGGGGTATATCATAGAGATATTGCCCCTGACAATATCCGCTATCTGAAAAGCGGCTGGATGAAGATCATGGATCTGGGAGGAGCCAAATATTCCTTCCAGGAGCAGGTAAACGGACCCAGCAGGATGATTGCCGTAAAAAAAGGATATGCTCCGCCGGAACAGTACCAGCAGAGCTATAAGATAGGCCCCTGGATGGATGTCTATGCGATGGCAGCCACATTTTACAGATGTGTTACCGGAAAAGTTCCACAGGAATCTCTGTCCAGACTGGAGGAGGATCATCTGGAAAAACCAGGACATTTTTGCCCGGATCTGAACAGTGCCACAGAAAAAGTCATTCTGAAAGGACTGGCACTGCGGACAGAAGATCGGTATATGGATATGAGATCTTTTTATGAGGCGATAAAAGCGGCAAATCCGGATACCATAGACAAGACAACGGTAGAATCTTCCAAACATCTGATTCCCAGAGATCAGGAAGAAGAATCTGAGGAGAATAAAATCCGGCAGAAAAATAAGACCGTGCAGAAGATTGCAATGGTTTGTACGATAATATTTGTAATACTGATGCTGATAGGATTCTTCCTCTGAATGCTTCAGAAAGTTATGGATAAAGCAGGTAGACAATATGAAAAAAGAGCAGATTCAGGTAGGGTGTTATACAATCATAGGAGACAGAAAATCCCAGCAGGATACCATGCAGTACGCATGGAAAGGGGATGATACAGTTCTGGCTGTAGTATGTGACGGTATGGGTGGCATGTCCGGTGGAGAACGGGCCAGCCGGAAAGCAGTAGATGTAATTTTCAAAAATTTTGCGGACAGTTTTGT
The DNA here is from genome assembly GCF_018917985.1 of Blautia sp. MSJ-36. NCBI lineage: Bacteria > Bacillati > Bacillota > Clostridia > Lachnospirales > Lachnospiraceae > Blautia > Blautia sp. MSJ-36. The sequence goes on from NZ_JAHLPQ010000003.1 coordinate 69,601, forward strand.
GACAGATGAAGCACAGTATTCGGAATGGTTGAAGCGTTCTTTTGTGGAAGCGGATGAAGCGGTGGCAGGCCTTACCGATGAGGCGGGAAACATTCTTCACAGTGGTTCCACAGTTGTAGGCGTTCTTATAAAAAATAACCGCATGTACTGGGCAAGTGCAGGGGACAGCGTAATCTATTATCTGGATACACAGGGAATCCACACGGTAACCAGGATGCACAACTACAATCTCAGGCTGGAACAGCTTCTGAATTCCGGGAAAATCACGGTGGAGGAAGCAAAAAAAGAAAGCATGAACGGACGTGGAGAAGCGCTGATCAGTTTTCTTGGCATTGGAGGACTTCCCCTTGTGGATTCCGGAAGCCAGACAATACTTATGAATCAGGGAGACATCGTAATTCTTGCCAGCGACGGTCTCTACAAAAGCCTCACAGCAGTTCAGATCCAGGCGATTGTTGAGGAAAGCGGTAGAAACATGTCGATTGCTGCCGAACGTCTGTGCAAAGAGGCACAGCGTCTTGGAGAGTGTAAACAGGACAACACGACAGTAATTGCAGTCAGATACAGCCTGGGATCTGGAAATAACTGAACAGCTGATTGGAGGAAACAGAGTGAAAAGATGCATGAATTGTATGAGTGAATACAATGAACAGAACAGCAGATGTCCCAGGTGCGGATTTTCAGAAGAAGAAATGAACGGAGCACAGAAGCTGCCGGAAGATATCCTGAAACCGGAAACTGTTTTGCAGGGAAGATTTGTGATTGGCCGTCCATTAAGCTGTTCCGATTATTCTTTTGTATATCTGGCATGGGATGGAGTGCTTCGCAGATGCGTGGCCATCCGGGAATATTTCCCTGGACGGTTTGCCAGAAGAGCTGGAAATGAAGTAGTCTGCCGGTCCGGCAGGGAAAAAAATCTTTTTGAAGCAGGGAAACTGGATTTTGAAAGTGAAGCACTGAAGCTTCATTATAATCAGGACATTAAACAGATTGTAAATGTCTACAGAGTAATAAAAGAAAACAATACCATTTACACAGTGATGGAATATCTTACAGGAATTTCTCTTCGTGACCTGATGAATATGGGGTTTGAACAGATGGGAATTTCCGAAAAAAATGTACTGGATGAAATTTTCAATACAATAACAGCAATACATGCAAGAGGAATCGGGCATTATAATCTTTCGCCGGATAATATTTATATTGATGAGACAGGAATTCGTCTTCTGGATTTTGGAGAAGCCAAATACAAAATGTATCAGGCAACCGGTGGGAGAGTGATCCGTTATGAAGAAGATTATATAGCACCGGAGGTGCTTTCAGGAAAGGAAGTCCGGATGAATGCAGATCTGTATTCACTGGGAATCCTGGAATATGAATTGTATACAGGAAAAGCAATTCCATACAGCAACCGGCCACAGCGGAGAAAAAAACCTCTGAAAACCGGAAATGCGGAGATGGAAAGAGAAATTAATATTCTTGCCAATCCAGATTCAAAAAGCCGGCCAGTCAGCCTTGCGGAATATCTGAAAACAGCCGGCGGCAGGAAACAGGGGAGGGATTAAACGTGGACAGAAATGAGAAACAGAACTCTTTTCGAAATATCCAGAACTCCAGAGGGAGAGACCGAAAGCTGAAAAAATACCAGACAGCTTTTCATATCAGTCTTGCGGCAGCCGTTATTTTTGCCGGATCTACAGGTGTGCTGGGATTTCAGTATCTGAATCTGAGAAACCAGGATACAAAAACGGAAGAAAATGCAGTAACTGCAGATGCAGATAATGGAAAAGAAGAAAACCAAACTGCATCAGCAGATAAGAAAGAGAAAAATGAACAGAAATCAGAAGAAACACCGGCACCGAAAACCGTGACACCAACAGTAACGGAAGCAATTGCGACTCCGACACCGAAAGTGACAGAAACTTCGGATCAGGCAGAGGAATTTCAGAAACTTGAAAACAATCTGAAAAATAAAATTCCGGAAAATACCGTTGTGCAGATCACAGGTATTGGTGGCTATGACGGCAGCAGTTACAGTTCCAGTGAATCCGGTAAAATAGAAGGTGTGGACAATCTTCCGGAATATGCAAAACTCTTTATTGTAGGAGACGTATATAAACGGATATCCGATAAAGTATATATCCGGGAAAACGACGAGAAAGAAACGGATCTTGCAAAGATCGTTCAGGGAGCCCTTGACAGAAACAGTGAATCGGATAACTATAATGACAATGACAACAAATCCAGCAGGGAACTGCTTCTTCGTATCGGAGAGAGCGAAGACAAAAAAGATCAGAGAGAAGAAGCAGAGGACGACTATGGATATGTCATCCGTGATAAAGACAATAAAGATGACTATGACACAGATATAAAAAATGGTGTGGACGAGGTTAGCAAGTACATAGCAGAGCAGCTGCAGGCGGAGGAAAAAATAATAAAAGAAGAGCCTGCTGATACCCTGACTCTTGCAAATACCCTCACTCTTGCAGACTGTGAGGCATATCTTGAAAAACAGCTGACAGAAGGAAATGAAAAGTTATTTGATCGGCTTGACGTAGAACAGGACGATGCGAATATCCTTTCCGCCATTCAGGAAAAAACAGAGAAAAACGATAACATAACCCGGATCTGGCTATCCGGATCAGTGGGAGAAGATAAGGAAATCACCACAGTTGGCATATACAACGCAAAAACAGAAAAAGGCTACCTTTTAAGCGTTCTTTACAATAAAAAAGATGCAGATGAATCAGAAATTTCTTCCATCACATATGAAACACTGATGGAGGACAGTGGAAAAGAGGAATAAATGTTTGATTTCTTAAAAAAAACTCACAGAATAACATATGCCAGCGTCAGTTTTGACGGTACAAGGCCTTATAATGAGGACAGCCTGAAAATACTGGATACAGACCGAAGAAAACTTTTTATACTGGCAGATGGTCTGGGCGGCTGCGGAGACGGGAAACTTGCATCCCAGACAGCTGTGGACAGTGCAGAAGATACAGGGCGGGAAAGTACAGGTTCCGGAGAAACATTTCTGAAAGAACTTTTTGAAACAGCCCAGGAATCTGTCACAGAAAAAAAAGAGAACCCGGAAAAAGGAATGGCCACCACCATGGTTGTGCTGGACATTGAAGGAAAAACCGCACAGTGGGCCCATGTAGGGGATTCCAGGCTGTATTTTTTCCGGAAAAACCGTTTTGAGGCACATACAAAAGACCACAGTGTACCACAGATGCTGGTAAATATCGGACAGATCAAAGAATCAGAAATCCGTCATCATCCGGACCGGAGCAGCCTGCTTCATACCATTGGTTATCCATGGGACGGAAATCCCTGCGAGGCATCGGAGCAGATCCGTATCCGAAGCGGAGACGCATTTCTTCTCTGCAGCGACGGATTCTGGGAAAACATAGAAGATGCGGAGATGGAAGAGATTCTTGCACAGAGCCCGGATGTGGAAACATGGCTGGAAAATATGACAGAAGCAGTAAAGACCCATGCAGGAGATGCGGACATGGACAACTGTTCCGCAATCTGTGTATATATTGAGTAAAATAGCAGAGGAAGGGAAAATATGGAACTGATAAAATGTGAGAATGGACATTTTTATGATCTGTCAAAATACGACAGCTGTCCATACTGCAAAAAAAAGAGCCAGGAAACTTCCCAGCTGCAGCAGAAAATCCAGGCAACTCCTGTATTCCGGGTTCAGAATGACAATATCAATGAAGCGGTAACTATGGCAATGCCTGTGGGAGGCGACCAGGATGTTTTTCTGGGGCACGCAGGAAGTGGAATCTCCGCAGGAGTTTCTGCAACCGATGATCAGGTGACCATGGCGTTTTATACCGGACCAAAAGGGGTATCCTGTGTTACCGGCTGGCTGGTATGTGTGGAAGGCCCGGAGAGGGGCAGAGATTACCGGATCACCCATGGAATGAACTGGGCAGGCAGAGATGTGGATATGGATATTTATCTGCCGCAGGATATGATGATCTCGCGGAAAAAGCACTGCGCTGTTGTATACGATAACAAGTCCAACAAATTCTTTCTTGTGGACGGAGGCGTCGGCCTTACATATCTGAATGATCATCTCGTAAAACAGAACGAAGTTCTGAAGCTGGGAGATGTGATTACAATAGGAAAAAGCAAATTTGAGTTTATACCATTTTGCAGAGAGGGGCATCAGTGGGAGTGAAAAAGAAAAGAAGAATGACAGCCGTTCTGGCAGTGATCTGGTGTATTTTGCTGAGTGTAATTCCTGTGTTTGGTGCAGGAGACGATTACAGAATCGAGCAGCTATACATCAACATGCCGGATGTGACGGCATACTACAGAAGTTCCCAGGGAGACAACAAACTGGAGGCATATCTTGGCGGCGAAAAGCTGACGCTGAAAGATGTGGAAAATTTTTCGAAAACAGGAGAAGCGGTTGAATATTATGTTCTGCTGGATATTTCCGGTTCCATAACAGGAGAACGTTTTGCAGACATCAAAACAGCCCTTACACAGTTCCGTTCAGAGTTAAGGGAAAATGACAGCCTGATTCTTCTTACCTTCGGAAATGAGGTTACACAGGTTCTGGGCGGAACCGAGGACCAGCAGAGTGCTGCGGCAGTTATTAACGGATTACAGAATGACAATGCCAATACGGTATTATTTGATGCGATTAACACTGCGGCAGATATGATCTGGAAAGTGGGAGACAGTTCCGAAAAGAGAAGAATCATCACCGTGATTTCCGATGGAAAAGACTGTGCCGATGATACAAGAAATGCAGAAAGCACAGAAAACACGCTGAAATCCCGGGGAATTCCTGTTTATACCATGGCAGTGGAAAATAACGAAGGGGATACAGAAGCAGAGACCCAGAATTACAGAAGCAAATTTGCAGCTATGGCCAGAAATACCGGAGGTGTGCCATGGACCGTCGCAGATGGCGGAACAGCTCTGGATGGCCTCCATACAGTACGGGATGCGGTAATGAACAGTTACCGTGCCAGATTCCAGGCTTCCAGCAACCGGGTAAGCAACAAAAAAGAAGATTTTGTGCTTAAGTTTTTAAGTGCAGGGAATATGTCAGATACCTGTTCTGTTCTGGTAAGCAGAGGCCAGAAAGATGAAACCGCACCGGAAATCAAATCCGTAACAAGCGAAAAGGCGGACAGCATTTCCATCACCTTTACCAAACCGGTGGAAAATGCAAAAGATGCAGGTAACTACACGGTGACAAGAGACGGGGAAGCCGTTCCTGTAAAACAGGTAGTAGCCGGAGAAAACGCCAAAACAGAAGTGACCCTTCTGTTTGATGAGGATCTTTATGAAGCGGATTACGAAATCCAGCTTAAAAATATCACGGACCAGTCCAATGAAAAAAATCCTCTTGCACAGACAAAAGTAACATTGTCAACAGACTGGCCAAAGCCAAAAACATCCGTTATGGATCTGATCCTGAAATGGTGGCCGCTGGTACTGACACTGATCTTTGTGATCCTTATTGTGGTAGTCCTGGTTGTTCTGAAAAATATCAAAAAGAAGAAAAATGTGCTGATCATCGAAGATCAGGTAGTGCAGGCAGATGAGGTAGAAGAACGAAAACACATCCGCATGGATCAGATACCAGGAAAAAATATAATCATCTGGATCAGCAACGGAAAAGATACACCGAAGAGAATGGAATACCAGCTCCGGGGAAGCGCCATTATCGGCAGGGCATCCGGATGCGATATTTACTGTGATGACCCCATGATGTCGAAACAGCACTTTGTACTGGAATACGACAACGGAAAAATTTTTATCCACGATCTGCAGAGCAGAAACGGAACAAAAGTTAACGGAATGCCGGTGGAGAAGAAGTATCCGCTGCATTCCGGTGATGAGATAAAAGCAGGAAACCTGAAATTCAGGATTGAGTGGGACTGAGGAGGAAAAGAGTATGAACTACGAAAACAGATTAAATGATCAGCGCCGGATGTGGAAATATCTGCTGTTCGGTATACTGACACTTGGAATTTATCAGCTTGTATTTTTGTATAAAATGAACAATGATATCAATACAGCCTGCAATCCGGTGCAGGATGAGGACGAATTTACATCTCCAAATTATATTATTGTTATTTTGTTGAGCATTATTACACTTGGTATTTATACATTTTTCTGGTATTATAAGCAGGGTAACCGCATTAAACATGTCGGTGAGAAATATGGTCTGCAGATTGATGAAAAGGGAAGTACTTATCTTTTATGGATACTGGTTGGTGTCCTTCTGTTCGGTATCGGACCTTACGTTGCACTTTATCTGCTGATCAGCAATACAAACAGAATCTGTAAGGCATATAACAACAGTGCAGGCGGAGTGAATGTAAATGTAAATATTAATATTGACTCCATTGATCCTGGTTATATGAAAGATGATTCCTGGAAAAAAGAACTTGATGATAAAAATAAAGATACAGTAAAAATCGGAGTAAAAGTAAATGACGAGATCCCGACAACCGGCCTCAGCCCGGTGGGAACGCTTCGTTTCACAAAAGGAAATTTCAGCGGCAATGAAGTTGATATCCGCTCACAGCAGGAGATCATAATCGGAAGAAGCAGTCAGTACTGCCAGATCATTCTCACAGAACAGGATATCAGCCGGAAACACTGCTCCATTAAATATGAGTATCAGGGAAGTACAAGTGCTTATTATGTAACCGATTATTCAACATTCGGAGTAATCGTAAACGATTCACAGAAACTGGAAAAAGGCGTGACCCAGAGACTTCCGAAAGGAACAAAACTTACTCTTGGTCAGGGAAGCAACGAAATGATTTTAGGCTGAAAAAGGAGGGACTAAAAAATGGGAGCAAAATTAACACAATGCCCGAATGGACATTATTATGATGCAGAACAGTACACAAGCTGTCCGTACTGCCAGAGTGTAACCAGCAATTCTTTCAATGATACAGACAGAGTGACCGATTCCTTTATTCCTGCACAGGGATCAGGATATGGCTACGGCGGAAATGGAAATGATGACAGGACAATGCCTATTGATCATATTTCCGAGCGTCAGCCAATGAGATACACATCACCTACAGTGACACCAACCGCACCGCTGAATCAGCGTACCGCTGCTCAGGAAGCCTACGATGAAGGCAAGACAGTGCCGTATTTCGGAGGATTTCCGGAGACAGATATTCCGGCAGGAGACAACGTTACAACCAATCCGTCATTCTCAGGAAACGTAAGAAATCCGAAACCGGTAGTAGGCTGGCTTGTATGTGTGGAGGGAACCAACTACGGACACAGTTTCTGCCTGTATGCAGGTAAGAACTTTGTGGGCCGTGCTTCCGATATGGATATCTGCCTTAAGGGAGATGACAGTGTGTCCCGTACCAAACATGCTATCATTACATATGAACCAAAAGAAAGAAAGTTCTTTGCTCAGCCAGGTGAATCACATGAACTGTTTTATGTAAACGACAACGTAGTTTTAACGAGTGCAGAATTAAAAGACAGGGATGAGATATCCGTTGGAAAAACAAAATTAGTATTTGTGCCATTCTGTGACTCTAAATATGGATGGGAGAAATGAAAGAAAAGAATAAACTGAAAATTGCTGTGGCAACTCACAAAAAATTCCAGATGCCGACACAGGCAGGATATTTTCCTTTACATGTAGGAAAAAGCCGACACACGCAGAAGCTCTCGGAGTATGTGGGCGATGATACAGGAGATAATATTTCAGACAAAAATCCGTTTTTCTGTGAACTGACAGGATTGTACTGGCTCTGGAAAAATACGGATTCAGAATACGTAGGAATGGTACACTACCGCAGGTACTTTCGGTCACTTAAGAAGTGCCACGGCGGAAACCGTATGAATTATATTTTGCAGGAGCCGGAAGTGATTCGGCTCCTGCAAAAGCATGATATTATACTTCCACGTAAAAGATATTATGTAATTGAAACGTTATATACCCATTATTCTCATACCCATTATGCGGAGCATCTGGAGTGTATGAGAAATATTTTACTGGAAAAAGAAAAATCCTATGTGCCAGTCTTTGATAAAGTAATGAAAAGAAGAAGCGCGCACATGTATAACATGTTCATCGCAAAAAGAGAAATCTGTGATGAATACTGTCAGTGGCTGTTTCCACTGCTTCTGGAACTGGAGGAACAGATTGATCCTGCTACCTATAATCCGTATCAGGCAAGACTGATCGGCCGTGTGGGCGAACTTCTTCTGGATGTATGGATCGAAAAAAATCACATTCATTACTGTGAAGTACCGGTTCTGTACATGGAAAAAGTAAACTGGTTCCACAAGGGAAAAGCATTTCTGAAGGCTAAGTTTTTGGGAGAAAAATATGACTCAAGTTTCTGACACAGATCTCAGTATTATCATTCCGGTATATCAGGTTTCGGAAGAACTTCTGCTTCGCTGCCTGAAAAGTGTGCAGGAGATTCAGGATCTTCGAAAAGAAGTAATTCTGGTAGCAGACGGACCAGATCAGGAAGTCTGTTCAAACCCGGCAATCCAGGCGTTTGCCGGGGAAGCGGAATTTAAAATCTCTTTTTATGAAAAACAGCACGAGGGAGTTTCCGCCGCAAGAAATTACGGAATTGACCATGCCGGCGGAACGTGGATTTTTTTCATGGATGCAGATGATTACATCTGTGCAGATGCTTTTAGGAAAGTCTGTCCCCTGCTGAAAAAAGAAGAAATAGATCTGGCAGTTATGGATTACTCCATGATACAGGGAGAGGAATGCAGCCGCCATTATTACAAAAAAGAAATGGAAGCCATGAATCCGGTCTGTTTCCAGAAGGATATTCTGAAACCTCAGTCAGGAGCAGGCTTTGTATGGGCCAAGCTGTACCGGAGAGAATGGCTTCAGGAAACAGGAGTCCGTTTTGACATAGAACTGTCAGCAGCGGAAGATGCGGAATTTATGTTAAGAGTGGCACTGAAGAATCCGAGAATCTGGAATGTGCCATATAACAGCTATTATTACTGCTATAATTCCGACTCTGCAGTGCACAGTTTCCGTGAGGATTATGCCGGACGCTACATAGACGGAATGAAAAAAATTCGCATGGACCTGGAAAAAGAAAAGGTTATGGCAAGGCTTCAGGATGAATATGACAGCTGTGTTCTGTATCATCTTCTTCTGATTGCCGTAAATTATTCTTTTCATCCGGAGAATCCGGTAACCGGAAAGAAGCAGATAGAGAATTTTCGCATACTGCTGAAAAAAGAAATGTTTCGAAATTCGCTGAAAAATGTACATCCTGAAAATTTTTCAATGACAAGAAAAGTAACCCTGATCTGCATTCAGTTTCATTTATACAGGATGGTGCAGCTGATCGCCAGGGTAAGACACAGACAGCGTAGGAAATAAGGGGACAGAAATTATGCATAAAATACTGGTATTTGGAATGACAGAAAACCCCGGAGGGGTGGAAAGTTTTCTGTACAACTACATATCGGAAATGAATCCGGCGGAATTTCAATTTGATTTTTTATGTAATTCCTACGAAAAAGTGGCTTATGAGGACAAACTGATCCAGCGGGGCTGTAAGATGATCCACTTTACTGCCAGAAGCAAAAATTACGGGAAATACAAACAGGAGATTCAGACATTTTTCAGCAGGCATGGAAAAGAGTATGAATGCATATGGGTCAATGTAAGCAGTCTTGCAAACATTGACTATCTGAAATATGCCAGAAAATACGGAATCCCGAAGCGGATTATCCACAGCCACAATTCAAAAAACATGGATTCCCGGCTTCGTGGAGTTCTTCACCATCTGAACCGCCTTGTAATCCAGAAATATGCTACCGATTACTGGGCATGCTCAGAAGTTGCGTCCCACTGGTTTTACAGGGATTCCCTGAAAGATCAGGTGCAGATTATTCACAATGCCATCTCTACAGAAAGAATGCAGTTTGATCCGAAAAAACGGCAGCAGTTAAGAGAGCAGCTGGGATTTGCGGACAGCTATATCATGGGAAATGTGGGAAGACTCCATTTCCAGAAAAATCAGGAATTTCTTCTGAAGATTTTTGCCAGTGTGGGAAAGAAAAAAACGGATGCCCGCCTTGTTCTCGTAGGACAGGGAGAGGATGAGGAAAAACTGAAAAAACTTGCGTCAGAACTTGGAATCGAAAAAAAGATATACTGGGCAGGCGTGCAGCAGGACATCTGTCAGTGGCTCAGTGCCTTTGACCTTTTTGTATTTCCATCCAGGTTTGAGGGCGCACCCATTGCAGCTCTGGAGGCACAGGCCAATGGTTTGTCTATGCTAACTTCAAAACAGGCAGTACCGGAGAGCTGCATATTAAATGGAAACTGCAAAAGGATTTCCCTGGATGCGCCTGTGGAAGAATGGACGGATACACTGTTTCAGATGGCAGAAACATCAAAAAGAGAAGAAAAAACAGTGATCCGGCAGAATTTTATAAAGGGTGGATACGATATTCATACGGAGGTAAAGAAAATTGAAAAACTTCTGTGTAATTGAGAAAAACAGCCGTGAAAACCATGCCGGTTCCAAAGCCCGCAACGATGTGGCAGAGATTCTGGAAAACTGTGGTTATACGCCGGTCTGTGTGCATCACAGTGAAGAAAAGGGAACGCTGGACAAGTTAAAAATGTCAGTTCTGACTTTGTCTGACTGGAACCATGTCAGCAAGGTAGCCGACAGCAACAACCGGATTATCATACAGTATCCCCTGGCCATGTATCCGAAAGTCAGTCAGCTGGCAGTACCCTTTGTCCGGAAAATGAAAAAGAAGAATACCAGGATTATTCTTCTGATACACGATCTGGAAAGTCTCAGAGGTCTTACTTTTGCTTCCGAAAAAGAGTTCCTGGAGCTTGCCGACGAAGTGATTGTCCATAACGAGAAGATGAAGCAGTATCTTCTGGAAAAAGGTTACAGTTTCCAAAAAATCCATATCCTGGGGCTGTTTGATTACCGAATTCCGGGATTTCAGCCTGCATCAGAAAGAAACCGTTATGAAATCGCCATTGCCGGAAACCTGAAAGCAGAAAAATGCGGATTTCTGAAGGACCTGAAACAGGTGCAGGGAAATCTGGAATATCATCTGTATGGTCCAAACTATCAGGAAACCGAAAAGAATCCCCAGGTGATTTACGAAGGACAGTATACACCGGAGCAGCTTCCGTCTGTGATGAAGGAAGGCTGGGGACTTGTCTGGGACGGAGGAAGTGTCCATGAATGCCAGGGCGCATTTGGAGGATACCTGAAATTCAACAATCCCCACAAAGCATCCCTGTATCTGGCCAGTGGAATGCCTGTGATCGTATGGGAACAGGCTGCCATTGCACCATGGATACGGGAACAGAAACTGGGCCTTACAGTAAAAAGCCTGGAAGAGATTCCGGAACTGATAAACCGGATGACAGAAGAGGAATACAAGGAGATGCTTCAGAATGTAAAGAAAACAGGAGAGCATCTAAGAGAAGGAAGTTCCCTGAAAAAGATAACAGATGAGATAGAAAGCAATGAACAATAACAGAACGAAATTAAAATCCCAATTATTTTATACAGGACTTTTCCTGTACTGCGTTCCGACGATCCTGCAGACAACCCTGCTGGTGGAAACTTCATACTGGAATGAGCTGTTTGTTTATCTGCGTTATATCGCTTTTTATTTCGGAATTGTTTTGATTGCAGATGAACATATTGCGTTTAAAGATGGAAAATGGTTCCATCCGTATCTTACAGATATCAGAAGAAGTCTCTGGTGTTTCCTGATACTGGCAGTGGCCGGCATCAGTGCCCTTGTTTGCGGAGACCGGTCGTTTCTGGCCTGTGTCATATTTATAATGGCATCAGGAAGCATAGATCTGGATGATATCGTAAAAGCAGTTCTGACCATGCTTTCCGTGACAGTGATGCTGACCGGAGGCCTGTGTGCTTATGGAGTCATCGAAGATCTTATGTTTAAGAGACAGGATATTCCTATCCGCCATGCCCTTGGATTCAACTATCCAAGTACCATGATGTCCGATCTGTTTTTTATCGTGGTACTTTACTGCTGGGTTATGAAGATGGAACTCTCGCTGCTGGATATGCTGTTGATTGAAGTCCTCAATCTGATTCTTTTTAAGCTGACAGATTCCAGATTTGGATTTCTGATGATTGCGGTAATGACAGCCGGCGTTTATATTTTCGGTCTGGTCCGAAAAAAAACGGGAAAAAAAGAAATTTTTGCAGGCAGGGTCTGGGGATTTCTTGTGGATGGATTTGGCATTCTGATGACGCTTGTCATGGCGGGAATGTGCGCCATATCCCGGACCGGTCTGGGACAGCTGCTGGATCGGCTTCTCACCAAGAGGATTCAGTACATGACAGCCGGTTTCCGCAATTACGGAGTTCATTTATTTGGAAAAAATATCCAGTGGGTCGGATTTGGTGGATCAGACAATACGGACAGCCTGCTGGAGAGCTATAATTTTGTAGACAATTCCTACGCCAGAATTCTTATGAATTATGGCATTCTGATATTTATTCTGGTATTTGTCATTCTGATTGTTATGAGCAGGGCAGTCAGAATTCAGTATCAGGATGGAAGAATCATACTGGTTCTCTGCGTACTGATGTACTGTTTTGTAGAACCACGATTGACAGATATTTATGTAAACCCGTTTCTGTTTGCGGCAGCACCGTTTATCAGAGGGACATTTTTGGAAAAGAGAAACGGAAAAAGATGAAAGAAGATAAAAAAAACAGAGTATTTTTGAAGATTTTGAAATGTTTTGTGGTTTTACTGCTTACGGTTCTGGCGTTTGTGGCAGTGCTGGCCACCTGTTCCGCAAAGTGGGCGCTGAAGACATGGAACCATCTTACTGCCGATGAGCTGGTTTTTCACCTTCGGGCGCCTCTTGAGGGCACAAATCAGGCAATGATTGACGAATTCATAAAAAACTGTGCGGTTCCGGCAGTTGTAATTGCGATTGTAGCGGCAGTGTTACTGATAATTACCGGTATTCTGAAGAAAAAACGCCTCTTCTGGAGTATCAGCGGAATTATCCTGGCTACGTCCACAGGAACGACCGCTTTTTCTGCGGTAAATTTCTGGAACAGCATAGATTTTGGATCTTACCTGGATGAACAGGGGCAGTACTCCGAGCTGATCGATGGATTTTATGTGGATCCTTCCAAGGTAGACATTAAATTTCCGGAGAAAAAAAGAAATCTCGTATATATCTACATGGAATCTATGGAAACCACTTATACGGACAAAAAGAACGGCGGTGGTTTCGAGGATGATTATATTCCGGAACTTACTACACTTGCACAGGAAAATGAAGATTTTTCAGGCACTGACAAAAAACTCAACGGCGGCTATGTCGTTCCGGGAACCGGTTTTACCATGGGTGCCATTTTTGGACAGAGCTGCGGAATTCCGTTAAAGACAAGTATTGATGCCAATGAAATGGACACAAGGGAAGGATTCTTTTCCAATACGGTAGCTCTGGGAGATATTCTGGAGGAGCAGGGATACCAGCAGGTATTTATCCTTGGATCAGAAGCTGCTTTTGCAGGAAAAGACCATTTTTTTGAACAGCATGGAAATTTTGACATTATCGATTATAATAGTGCAAAAGAACGAAAACTGATCCCGGAAGACTATAAGGTCTGGTGGGGATTTGAGGACAGACGTTCCTTTGCCTTTGCAAAAGAGAAAATGCTGGAGCTGTCAAAAAGCGACCAGCCGTTTAATATAACCATTCTTACGGTTGACACACATTTTGAGGACGGCTATGTCTGTGAACAGTGTGAAGACCAGTGGGGAGACAACCAATATGCGAATGTAATTTCCTGTTCCAGCAGACAGATCAGTGAATTTGTGGACTGGATTAAAAAGCAGGATTTTTATAAAGATACTACCATCGTTCTCACCGGAGATCATACAACCATGGATTCGGACTTCTGCGACCCGGTTTCCGATGATTATGAACGGAGAGTATATACATCATTTATCAATTCTGCTGTGGAACCGCAGCAGAAAGAAAAAAGGGAATATACATTACTGGATTATTTTCCAACAACACTGGCTGCACTGGGAGCTGAGATTGACGGAAACCGTCTGGGACTGGGAACCAATGTGTTTTCCTATGAGCAGACTCTGGTGGAACGTTTCGGCCTGGATACAGTCGGGGAAGAACTGAGGAAAAAATCCCGGTTTATGGAAGATCTGGAAAAAGAGGATGAATAATACCGGTGAAAGGGAAGGAGAAATATATCATGGATTTTTCAAGATTATGTATTAACTGTATGAAAGAGAAAGAACCGGAGCAGAATATATGCCCTCACTGCCATTTTGATCAGAGTACCTATGTGATGCCTCCATATGTTCTGACACCGTATACAGTGCTGAATGGAAGATATCTTGTAGGAAAAGTTCTGGGAAAAGGTGGATTTGGAATTACTTATATCGCCATGGACATGATGCTGGAACGTGTTGTGGCAATCAAGGAATTTTTTGTACAGGGATATATGTACAGAGATAACAGTACCTCTACTTCCATCTCTGTCAGCACCAGTGCGGGAGACTCTCAGGAGCAGTACTACCGTCTGAATCGTGAAAAGTTCGAAAGAGAAGCAAAGATTATCGCACATCTGGATGATCTTACCGGAATTGTAAAAGTGTATGATTTCTTCTATGAGAATGATACCGTTTACATGGTACTGGAATATCTGGATGGAATCAACCTTAAGGAATATGTAAAAGCACAGGGCGGAAAACTGAACGTCAATGAAGTGACTTCCAAACTGAATTCTGTTATGTCATCTCTTCAGAATCTCCATGAGCATGGAATTCTCCACAGAGATATCAGTCCGGATAATATCATGGTTCTCGGAGACGGTTCCCTGAAGCTTCTGGATTTTGGTGGTGCAAAAATTCAGGCAAACACAGGCCTCAGTAACATGGTTATTGCAAAGAAGGGATATACACCTATTGAGCAGTATCATACAGACGGAAACCAGGGCGTATGGACCGATGTCTATGCGATGGCAGCAACCATCTATTTCTGCATCACAGGCCAGGTTCCGGAGGAATCCATCCAGCGTGTGGAGAAAGATACCCTCAAAAAACCTTCAGAGCTTGGGGTATCCATGCCAAAGAAACAGGAAGCGGTTCTTCTGAAAGGACTTGCCGTAAAAGGCCAGGACAGATACCGCTCCATGGAAGAGTTCAGAAGAGAGCTTCTTAGTACCGGTGGAGGTATAGGAACAGTACCGAAACCCGGTTTCGGAAATAAAAAAGTAGTCATTGGTGTGGCGGCAGCAGTTGTGGTAGTAGGTGCAGTTGCAGGAATCGGTTTTGCCGGAGCAAAAAGCAAACAGCCATCTCTGGATGTAAGAAGCATCCCGGAACAGCTGGACGGAAACACCGTATTTACGGAAGAAGACCCGCTGGTAATCAAAGGAAGTAATCTTTCCGCAGTGGACAGCCTGTATTTGGATAATCAGAAAGTCGAAGACCTGAAAATCATTGAGAAATCGGATAAAGAGCTGAAAGTTGCGTTCTCCGTTGAAGGAACAGGAGATCTTTCCTTCTATGCAAAATCACATTTCATGGGACTTTTCTCTTCCTCTTCCGAAAAAGCGGATATAGAGTTATATGATTCCGAAATCAAGGTTCCGCAGGTTACAGAGCTTGTGAAGAATGGCAGAAGCATTACCAGTGATGCTATTCGTCTGAAAGAAGCGTTTACACTTGGAATCAAAGGTGAGGATCTTCCGGATAATGCCATTGTTTATGTAAATGGAACCGCTCTGAAAGATGGAAAAGTTGAAGATGGTGTTTTGAATGTACAGGTTGATGAAAACCTTATTGAAAAGATTAATAAAGAAACAAAGATAACAGTACAAATTTGTCCGAAAACAAAAGAAGGATATGAGACTTCAGCTAAGAGTAACGATGTAGAAAAGAACGTATATGGAAGATTAATTGATAATTCCTGGATTGATAATTGTTGGAGAAATGACGCTCAGACAGATGTCAGACAGATTATGAAAATTGGTGGTATCGATAATAATAAAGATGCGGTAAATTCCAGGCTGGATGAACTTTATAATCAGGGTGTACGTTTTGTGGAATACAGTGAGAGCTATGGCATAGATTTCCAGAATATTGCGGAATATATCAAAAGCAAAGAAGATTTACAGCTTTTGGTAGAAGTTTCAGAAGATATGGACAAACAGACGTTATACGATATGCTTAATGAGGCAGGCCTTATACAGAAGACGATCGCTGTTGTGGACACTCCGGCAGCTTTTGAAGAATGGAATAATATTAATAAGGCTGAGGATTATCTGAAAATCATGTTCAGAGCGGATAATGATGGCATGACCATGCAGCAGTCTCTGGATTACTGGAAAGAGTATAATATCAAAGCGGTATGCTTTGGCACCAACAGTTATTGGAGTAATGTATATCTTAGAAATGAAGACAGAGTAAAAGAACAGAATATTGCCTTCTTCTGTGAAAATCCGACCAATGATGAGGAGAGAGACTTTATGCTCAATCCGACAGACTACACGGATAATTCCGAAGAACTGCAGGGTATTACAGGATTTATGACTACTTTTGTAACTCCAGAAGAGCTGGCACAGAAAGAAGCCACACTGGAAACTGCAAAATATTTCCGTGATGCTGCGGATGGAAGTTCTATCCGTGATTATCTGAATGTGCTGTCAAATTCCGGTTATACAGTAATGTTTTCCGTTAAAGATGACGGCAAAGAGATTGATAATATCGCTGGTGAGCTGAACAAACTGGGAATTCACAGCGATATTCTCGGTGCGCCGGAGGCATTTAGAAACGGATACATTGCAGTGGTAAAAACGCACACAGACGGTACTTCCGAATTGGTCCTGGAGCAGAGCAAATCCTCTGAGGACGGTGTGGCACTGGAAGCTGATTATACAGCATTAAATGGAAGAACTTTCCACCTGAAGAGCAACGGAAGAAAGGACGATGCAGATGACGCTTCACCGGTAGCGGAAATTTCCAGTGGAACTGTAAATTATGCATCAAACGAAGCGGGCCTGAATATTGTTGTTTATGATGAGGAAAACGACTGTATTGTAGACCGTATCTGGTACGATGCATGGAACAATCAGGGAAATGATAATCCGCCACTTTCCAAGAACCATGGAAAAGAATGGATTTCCCTTAAATATACGGACAAGAAGGAAGAAAGAAAACAGCACATTATCGAATATTTTAACAACCTTGCGGTAAATAAAGATAACTATATGGTTATCATGGCTGTAGGTGATGAGGGAACCAGCAACATGGATACAGATATTCAGAACGCAATGAGCCAGATTGGCGTAACTGCTGCATTTGACGGAGACGATTCCTTCCAGAAGAGTTATGTTGGCCTGTTTGCAAATGATCTGGGAGAATTAAGCTTCACAAACGGAAGCAATGACGAATTTTCCGATATGAAGATTTCACTGAATGACTTCAGCTATGACGGACATTCCTTTAATGTGATCAGTGAAGGAAATGGACTGGAAGATTCTCTTGCACAGATTGTCATGGATGGTCAGGAAATGACCAATGAGCAGCGTGGCTTACATATTCTGGTATATGATAAAACCACACATCAGCCGGTAAACTACACCTGGATAGACTGCTATGACAGCCTGAAATACAATTCCATTGATCTGGTACCACAGAATAATTAATGGTGAAATTACAATATTGGGAGTATCATGATTCAGAACACAGTAATGAGTATATACCGCAAAGCGGATGAAAAAAAACAGAATATTTTCGAAAATCTGTATCTGCTTTTCTTTGTGATGATTACAGTAATGGCATTTAAGGATACGACCATGTTTTCTTATGGATGGACAGATACACAGCTGCATCTGGTATTTATTTTTGGGGTTCTGGTCGTATTTGCAAAGATTTCCTGCGGCCGGCCCTGGAAATTATATGAAATCCTGATTGCGGGAATTGCGGCCGGAATACTGATTCTTTGCTGGCATCACTATATGAGAAGATATGTACTGGAACTGGCTGTTCTGATTATTGGAGCCAGGGATGTGGATTCAGACAAAGTGATCCGGGTATTCCTGTGGGTATCCACAGGATGCCTGCTGGTCACAATGGCTGCGGCACTGACCGGAAAAATCGAAAATCTTATTTATGTCCAGAAAGAACGTGGCGGTATCACAAGAATATCTTTTGGAAGTATTTATCCAACAGATTTTTCAGCACATGTGTTTTTTTCAGCAGCCTGTTATCTGTGGCTGAAGGTTCGAAATATCCGGTACAGAGATATTATCTTTACGGCCTGTCTTGGTGTGTTCTGTCTGTATTTCTGCGGAGCAAGGACAAGCGCTCTGGGGCTCTGGATTTTGGCGCTTTTCTTCCTGTTGAAGAAAAAAGAAATTCTGAAGGAAAACAGGAAAATACAGAGAGCAGGTGTTTTCTGTATGCCGGTTTGTGCGGTGGGCTCTATACTTCTGGCACTGCTTTACAATCAGGATTACGGCTGGATGAGACTTCTGAACAGAATCCTGAATACGCGGCTGTCACAGGGACATGAGGGATTTGAACGTTATTCCATCCCCCTTCTTGGTCAGGAAGTGGTCATGAATGGAAATGGAGGAGCCCTTCACCTGAAAGACGGTGTGGAATATTTTTTCCTGGATTCCTCGTACATTAATATACTTTTGCAGTACGGAATACTGGTTCTGGCTATGCTTACAGTTTTATCCGTATGGATTATGTTCCGGCTGATGAAAGCACAGATGCCGGGAAGGATGTTTATCCTGATGGTAGTTTTTCTGTGCTGTGTGATGGAGCAGCATCTGATGGAAATCGCATATCATCCCTTCTGGCTGATGGCACTGACGGGAATGATGATATCTGATAAAAATCAAACGCATTTATGGAGGAAAAACTGAGCAATGAGAGAAGTGCATAATATTGCCATATTTGGACATAAGAGAATTCCTTCCAGGGAAGGCGGCGTTGAGATCGTTGTGGAGGAACTGGGTACACGCCTGGTTCAGAAGGGCTATCATGTAACCTGTTTTAACAGAAGAGGACATCATGTCAGTGGTGCACAGTTCGATAAAAAAGCAGTACATGAGTATAAAGGAATCGATATCCGTTACGTTTTTACCATAGAGAAAAAGGGCTTTGCGGCGCTGACAGCATCTTTTTTCGCAGCGCTTCGAACAGCATTCGGAAATTATGATGTGGTACATATCCATGCGGAGGGACCAGCGTTTTTCAGCTGGCTGCCCAAACTTTTTGGAAAAAGAGTAGTCTGTACCATTCATGGGATCGACTGGGCTCGTGAAAAATGGAAAAATGGCCTGGCATCGAAATTTATCTATATGGGAGAGCGGTGTGCAGTCCGTTTTGCGGATGAAATCATTGTTCTGAATAAAGGAGAACAGAAATATTTTCAGAAACAGTACGGACGGAAAACATGGCTGATTCCAAATGGAGTTAATCGTCCGGTTCAGAGAAAGGCAGATGCTATTTCCAGGAAATGGGGACTTGAAAAAGATGGTTATATTCTTTTTCTGGGCCGTATTGTACCGGAAAAAGGACTGCGTTATCTGATTGAAAGTTTCAAAAAGGTACATACGGACAAAAAGCTTGTAATTGCAGGCGGTGTCAGCGACACCGGAAAATTCATGGAAGAACTGAAAGAATTTGCGTCCGGTGATAAAAGAATCATTTTCACAGGTTTTGTCCAGGGAAAAACACTGGAAGAACTTTACAGCAATGCATATCTTTATACTCTGCCCAGTGATCTGGAGGGCATGCCTTTAAGTCTGATGGAGGCGATGAGTTACGGAAACTGCTGTCTCACTTCCGATATTTCCGGTTGTACCGGAGTTATAGAAGACTGTGGTGTAACTTTTAGAAAAGGCAGCGTAAAGGATCTGCGGGAAAAACTTCAGGATCTCTGTGATCATCCGGAAGTGGTGGAAGGCTATAAGGCAAAATCCGCAGATTTTATTTGTGGCAAATACAACTGGGATAAAATCGTTCAGGAAACGATTAAGTTATATCAGGGATAAAAAGAGGAACTAATAGTGAAAAAGGCCGACAATCGATCTGTGACATACAATTTTATAATGAATGTAATCCTTACAGGAAGCAATATCCTGTTTCCGCTTCTCACTTATCCATATGCGTCCAGAATTCTGAAGCCATATGGAATGGGAATGGTAAGTTTTGCAAATGCGATAATTACTTATTTTACCATGTTTGCCCAGCTTGGTATTCCCACATATGGAATCCGCGTATGTGCGAAAGTGAGAGATGATCGGGAAAAATTAAGCCGTACAGTACAGGAAGTTCTGATTATCAATATGATTACCTGCTTCCTGTCATATGCCGCCTTTTTTGCCGCCATATTTTTTACCCCACGGCTCAGGCAGGAAAAGACGTTGTTTCTCGTCATGGGTATTCTGATCTTTTTCAACACCCTTGGTGTGGAGTGGCTGTATAAAGGACTGGAACAGTATACTTATATTACGGTCCGCTCCATTATTTTCAAATTTGTTGCGTTTGTATGCATTTTTGTATTTATACATAACAGCGATGATTATGTGGCTTATGGATTTTTTACCGTCCTTGCGTTGGTAGGTTCCAATGCTATGAACTTTATCAATCTTCACAAAATGATCTCGGTTCGTCCTGTAGGAGGCTATCATTTCCGGCAGCATCTGAAACCGATTTTTGTTTTTTTCGGAATGTCCGTGGCTACAACCATTTATACAAACATGGACAGCGTAATGCTTGGGTTTATCAAAGGCGCAGATGAGAACGGCTGTTACGATGCTGCTGTAAAGATCAAAAATATTCTTGTCAGCGTGGTAACTTCTCTGGGAACCGTACTGCTTCCCCGAGTATCCTATCACTGGGAAAAAGGAAACCGGAAAGAATTCTGGAAACTGGCAAAAAAGGCAGCTGCTTTCGAGATTATAGCCGGTGGTTCCCTGGCAATGTTCTTTATTATTTTTGCAAAACCTACCATCTATCTGGTATCCGGAAAACTTTTTGAAAGGGCGATTCTCCCTATGGAGATCATTATGCCAACCCTGCTTCTCATCGGACTCAGCAATATCACAGGAATACAGATACTGATTCCTATGGGAAAAGAAAAATATGTCCTGTATTCAGAAATTGCAGGAGCAGTCATCAACCTGATTATCAATGCAATTCTGATTCCGAGACTGGGAGCTTCCGGAGCTGCCATCGGAACAGTCTCTGCGGAACTGGTTGTTCTGGCTTATCAGATGTGTATTCTGAAAAAAGATCTTGGAAAACTCTTCGGAGGAGCAGAGATCTGGAAATCCGTTACTGCAGTCTGCCTGGCATCTGTGGCATCCATGGCCATCCGCCTGAGCAGTCTTTCAACATTTCCGATGCTCCTTGCAGGGGGAATTGTATTCTTCCTGATATATGGAATTGTGCTTCTGGTTCTGAAGGAGCCCATCGTATGTGAATACTGGAACACAGGAAAAATGTTTATCCGTAAGTTTATGAAAAAGAAATAAAGCTACTAATGGGAGGGGTGCAGGCGTGTCTGAATTTGAAACAAGATTTTCAGGAATGAAACAGGCGGCAGATCAGGAAAAACGGCTGGCGTCAGAGGTTACGGAAATTGAAAGTGAAGTCAGGAATGTCATGAACAATCTGCAGATCCGTTCATCTGCAATGGCAGAGATAAAAAGAAAACTCAACGGAAATCTTCAGAATGTATCAACTGCAAAACAGAGGCTTCAGGTCCTTTCCAGCGCACTGGAAGAAATCACGGCTCTGTATCAGAATGCGGAGAACCGGATTCTGGGCAAAAATGGCAGCGGTTCCGGCAATCGTGGAGAAAAAAGTCTGTCAGATATCCGCAATAAGATTGATGCGGTAAGTGAAAAATACGGCCTCGATAATTCCAGTGCCTACAGCAAAGACCCAGTCAATCTCTGTAACGGAAATTATGTATACGAAAAAACACTTCTGCATGTGGAAGCAGACATGGATCTTTCCTTCCGGATTTTCTACAATATGCAGAACCCTGCAGGCGGAATTTTGGGAAGAGGATGGATGCATAACTGGGAAGTTGTTTTAAAGACTGCAGCGGACCAGATTACCATGATCCGGGATGACGCTTCCCAGCTTAAGTTTTTCCGGGAAGGAGAAAATTACACACCGGAAAAAGGAACCCTGGCAGAACTTCAGGAAACGGAAGACGGTTACTGTGTAACCGATCATGAAGGCATGTCCTGGCATTTTGATACAAACGGAATTCTGCAGAAAGAAGAAACAGCGGAAGGTTCCCGGGTTTCCCTGAACTATGCGGAAGGACTTCTCCGAAAAGCCGTAGATAAGAACGGAGATTACATAGCCTTTGATTACGACGAATCCGGAAGCCTGAAAGAAATAAAGGATCAGTCCGGCCGAAGTCTGAATATCTACTGTGATAAGGGACGTCTTTCTTCTGTGTGTGATTCCCAGGGAAGAGAAAGCAGCTATCTCTATGACGGCAACGGAAATCTTACAGAAATCGTGAATTCCAAAGGAATTACCGCTCTTAAAAATGAATATGACGAAAAAGGAAGAACCATTCTTCAGAGATTCCCGGACGGTGGAATTGTAAAATATGAATATCTGGATGAGCAGAACCAGGTCATCATGACCGAGCAGAACGGAAACCGGATTACCTATGAACACGATGATCTTTTCCGCAACACAAAGAACATTTATGCAGATGGTGAGGAATCTTTTACCTACAACGACAACAACCAGAGAACATCTTTTACCGATAAAAGAGGAAACACCAGTTATTACGATTACGATGAAAACGGCAACATGAGCCGTTTCACTTCTCCTCTGGATGACCAGATGGATATTGAATACACAGGCAGAAACCAGCTGAAAAGCGTCTTTATGAACGGTCAGCTGGTGCATCAGGCAGAGTATGACGAAAAAGGACGCCAGATCTGGACAGAAGATGCCTTTGGAAACCGGGAAACCTATGAGTACGATGAAAATGACCAGCCTGTAGTATGGACACGTCCGGACAATAGCAGAATCTATATGAGCTATGACAATGGCGGAAAGCTGGAATCCATCACAAACACCATGGGTGGAAAAAATGTCTACGGATACAACGACAGAAACCAGGTAATTTCCGAACGGGATGCTCTCGGAAATGTGACCAGATATCAGTACGATGACGCCGATAATCTGATCATGATCCGAAATGCAGAGGGTGAGGAAAGACATCTCCGCTACGATGCCTGCGGAAATCTGATCCAGATCACGGATTTCAATGGTGGTGTCACAGAAATTGAATACAATGAGATGAACAAACCGGTCTGCGTCACAGATCCGGATGGATGCTGCACCCGCATGAAGTACGACGTTATGTGGAACCTGACAGAAAAAACAGACGGTGAGGGCGGCATTACCCGCTATGAGTACGATGCTCTTCACCGCCTGGTACGTGTTACAGATCCGGAAGGCGCAGTCAACCAGTTAAGCTATGACAGCTGTGGAAACCTCATAAAGAGAATTGACCCGGAAGGCGGCGTTCACACATTGGGCTACGATGTCCTGAACCGCCCGGACTATATCAAAGATCCATCGGATATGGAAGTAAAGGCTTCCTACGATGCCCTTGGAAATGTGACAGAAGTCCGGTATTCCGATGGAACAGCAGAAGAATATACCTATGACCTTTCCGGAAATATGACTTCCTTCCGGGACAGAGACGGATATGAAAAAAAATTCCGCTATGACTGCCTTGGAAATCTGGAACAGATCGAAGATGCCCAGGGAATTATGGAAAAGAGAGAATACTATCCAGGCGGCCTTCTGAAAAAAGAATCTCATATGGATGGAAAATCCCGGGAATTCTTTTATGATATAAACGAAAACATCACACAGATCACAGAAAATGAAACAACAAAGTGGTTCTTTAACTACGATGTGCTGGGCCGCGTCATCCGTGCAGAACAGGAAAACGGAATCTGTGAAACTTACGAATACGATGGCCTCGGAAATGTAATCTCCGTTGTCAACGGAGAAGGAGAAAAGACCGCATACCAGTATTCCCTGGGAGGACTTCTGGAATGCGTTACCGATGCCCTTGGGAACCAGACCGGGTACCACTATGACCGATGCCGCCGTCTGACTGCCATCCTCCAGCCGGAAGATGGAAGAATTGACGCTGGTGTTCTCAACAGCCTGAATCAGGAACAGAAAGCTCTGAGAACAACCGTATACCAGAGAGATCTGGCAGGAAACATTACAGGTGTTACAGACCCGGCAGGAAACAGAACAACCTTTGTCTATGACAAATGCGGAAGGGCGCTGAAGAGGACGGATGCGGACGGAACCAGTGTCAGCTGTACTTATAATCCGGACGGAACCGTTCGTGGATACAGATTTTCCGATGGAACAGATATTGCCTATGAGTATGATACATTCAAAAATCCGATCCGCGTAAAAGACTGGAACGGAACTACCGAAATCCACACAGACGTTATGGGACGGATTCAGGAAATCATGAATCCGGAGAAGGAAATCCTGAAATTTGAGTGGGGACTTCGTGGAGAAAAGAAGAAAATCATTTATCCGGATGGCATGGAAACCACATATACCTACGACGAAGGCCTGCGAATTACCGGTTGCAAAAATTCTCAGGAGGGAGTAGAGTATTCATACTATCCGGATGGAAGAATCAAAAACCTGGAATATCCAGGTGGATTTTCTGCTTCCTACCGGTACGACCTTCAGGGAAATCTTGCAGAGATCAGCAGCAGACGAAACGGTCAGCTGGACGAAAAGATTTCCTGTGGATATGACAGGGCCGGCCGCAGAACAGAACTCATAAGAGAAGGAAAAGAAAAAGAACAGTTTTCCTATCATTATGATCCGGCAGGTCAGCTGATCCAGGTACTGAAAAATGGCCAGACAGCAGAAAAATATACTTATGACAAATTTGGAAACCGTACTGCATCCACAGTTGGCGGAAAATATACGGAATATCAGTATAATTCCCTGAACCAGCTGATCAGTTCCTGCACCGGCGGGGTGACTTCGCAGTTTTTCTACGACAAGAGAGGAAACATGACAGAGGAAGCTGTCAATGGAAATCCTGTAAGACAGTTTACTTTTGATGTGAGAAACCGGCTTACCGCACTGAAAACACCGGAGATGACAGCACGTTACGCCAACGACGGATTTGGAAACCGGATCAGCGCAGCCACAGAAATTCCGGGACAGGAACCGGTCTGCGAAAAATATATCTACGATATATCAGAAGAACACAATCACCTTTTCAGTATCCGAAGCGGAGCTTCTTACCGGAATATCTTGAGAGATAAAGGAATTCTGGGGGAAACGGAAGCTGGAAAAACCGCATTCTTCGTAAATGATGAGAGAATGACTCCTGTATACAGGGTTGAAAAAGGACAGAAATCTGTGTACGCAGGATGTGACAGCTTTGGAAACCAGGAAATTTCCGGAAACGGATACACAGGCTGGGGATTCACCGGCTACCGTCAGGAACCATCCGGCGGACTTCTCTATGCCAACGCAAGAGAATACGCTCCGACGATTGGAAGATTTTTGAGCAAAGATTCATGGGCCGGAGCCATCACCGTGCCTCTGACTCTCAATGCGTATACATACTGCCTCAATGATCCGGTGAATATGTATGATCCCACCGGTCAGGTAGTGGCATGGCTGGCCGGAGGAATTGTAGGCGCAGTTGCCAATGTGGCAGTAAAAGCGGCCGGTGATGTGGTAACTTCCATTGCAAACGGAAAGCCAACGGTAAGTTCCTGGCAGAGCTATGTGGGAACAGCAGCCGGTGGTTTTACAACAGGAACCGTTTTTGTTGCAAGTGGCGGAAACACCATGGCAGCAGGAGCGGCAGGAGCAGCCGTGGAAACTTTTGTGGGAGATGGTCTGAGCATGGCTACGGGAGCCAAAGGCTACCGTAAGGAAGACGGTTACTCCTTTGCAAATCTGGCATACAATACAGCCAAAAGTGCCGCAGGAGGAGCTACCGCGGGAGCAATCTTTGGTTCTGCGTCCAAATACATCAAGATTCCGAAGATCACAGCAGGAAGAGGAAGCATGGCAGCCGTATGGAAACAGGTTATGACAAAAGCAGCCAGATCTCAGATTGCAAATGTGGCATGGAAAACTATTGGAAAAGGAATCATTGCTTTTGGCGGTGTGAAATTCTTTGATGAGATTATTGGAAAAGGAAAGAAAAAAATCACCGATCACATTAAAGAAAAAGGAAGGGAAATACTGGCAGGTATTTTCGCACCGGTACCGGTTCATGCGGAAACCGTCAAATCCAAAGACTACATGAGCGGAAACAGAGGCAGTGCTGCCTGCCCGGCAGAAGGCAGCTAAGCCACAGAAACACGGAAATGAGGAACAGAATGAAAAGTAAAATGCAGCGGGATGTTAACTGGAAAGAAATACTGTATCTTGCATGTTTGTGCACATATATTATAATTTCAACACTTGTCGGAGAGGGAAGTATATTAACATATATTCCACTGGTAAAATGGGAACATTATATTGCCTTTATTAATATGATCAAAGCATTGCTTGTATTGAAAATGATCTTTGATATAGCAGAAGAGCCCCGGATGATATTTTTGATCGCAATAACAGAAACTATTGGTTTTATGGTATATACACATAATCCGACAGATGTGTTTCTTTCCATGGCATTGTGGTTTTTATGTGCAGGAAAAAACGTAAGGGCAAGAAAAATCACGGAATGTTTGTTTGGAAGCCATCTTGTCAGTTTTATAATATTGGAGAGCTTATGTGCAGCCGGCATTGTACCGCTTGGTAAAACGATAAAAAGTGGACATCTGGTGGCTTCGTACAGTCTGGGATTTTCACACCCGAATACAGCCGCATCAAAAATTCTTCAGCTTGTGTTACTGTTCTGGCTGTTGAGAAAAGGAAGACTGAGGCTGGTCCATTATCTGGGAATCATAATTACAATGGTTTTTGTGAAAACAGTTACAGATTGCAGTACTGTAGTACTGCTTCTGGGACTGCTGTTGATCTGCACTGTGCTGTATAATAAGCGTGGAGTAACACAGTTCCTGTACCGGAAAATAACAGTGGTGAGAAATCTTTTCCTGGCCGGGTATCTGGGGGTTCTGGGAATAACGACGGTTTTTGTCTGCATCTGTAAAGACGGGGAGATTTTTAAAAAACTGTTTGGCACTTTTGGTGCACGTATTGCGGAAGCTGTCAAGTACTATCAGTACTATGGATTTTCTTTATGGGGCCAGCCCTTAATGTACTATAAGTCTGATCCAAAAGAAGCCGAAAAAGCGGGGCTGTATACGCTGGACAACGGTTATATGTATCTGCTCCTGGGCTTTGGAATCGTATTGTTTCTGTATTTTATCTTTTTACATGCAGGAACTTTGTGGTGGATGTTTGAGAGAAGACGTCTGGATTATGTAATTGTATATGGAATATTTTTTATTTACGGATTTCTTGAAACACTGGTAATCCGTACAGGAATGAATTTCACCTTATTTTATCTGTTTGGCTTTATCTGGGAGTATTATGACAGAAGAAAACAGGCAGAAAACAGCAGGAGTAGAAGATTATGGCAAAAAAATTAAATGGAACTGTTATTGTAACATACAGATGTAATGCACGATGTACCATGTGCAACCGGTATAAATGTCCATCCAAACCGGAGGAAGAAATCAGTATTGAAACCATAAAGAAACTTCCGGAAATGTATTTTACCAATATTACAGGCGGGGAGCCTTTCATCAGAGAAGATCTTCCGGAAATTGTCCGGGAACTCTACAAAAAATCCGACCGTATTGTAATCTCCACCAATGGATTTTTTACAGACCGTATTATCAAACTCTGTAAGGAATTTCCGGATGTCGGAATCCGTATTTCCATTGAAGGACTGGAAGAAACCAACAATGAGATCCGTGGCCTTAAGGATGGCTTTAACAGAGGCTACAAAACACTGAAAGAACTTCGGAAAATGGGAATGAAAGATGTCGGATTCGGAATGACCGTACAGGATAAGAATGCAAAAGACCTGGTACCGCTTTACCGTTTATCAGACAAGATGGGAATGGAATTTGCAACCGCATCCCTTCACAACAGTTTCTATTTTGTGGAAGCAAAAAATATTATCCACGACAGACCTATGGTTGCAAAAAATTTCGAAAAACTTGTCAACGAATTACTGAATTCCAATTCACCGAAAAAGTGGTTCCGTGCGTACTTTAATCATGGACTGATTAACTACATTTACGGGCAGAAGCGTCTTCTTCCCTGTGACATGTCTTTTGATACGTTTTTCATTGATCCTTATGGAGATGTAATGCCATGTAACGGAACAAAAGATAAAGAGGTCATGGGAAATCTCAATGAACAGACCTGGGAAGAATTATGGAATTCCGCTCAGGCAGAAGAAGTCCGCAAAAAAGTCCGTTGCTGCGACAGAGACTGCTGGATGATCGGATCTGTGTCACCGGCCATGCATAAATATATCTGGGTTCCGGCCTGGTGGGTAATCCGCCACAAGCTGAAATTCTGGACAAAGAAGAAATATTCCATGTACGAAAACAAAATTGTAAGAGAGTACCGGGATGGAAAGGTATCCAAAGAAGAACTGGATAAATGTTCGACCTGTGACATGAACTGTACGATCAATGACGGGCTTTCAAAAGAATCCCGTGCACAGTTAAATGAACGGACAGGCGAGGAAATTGTGGATGCGGATATCAGAGAACAGCTGAAAAAAACAGAATAAACCAGAATAAACCATTACAATAAATGCCGTGGCTCTTAAATACAGAGCCACGGCAAAACTGTTTACAGATTTAGGCCTGACGTTCTGTCAGGCGGGAAAGTATCTGTCTGGCAACAAAAGAAAAAACAGAAGTAAGAATAATTACAGTCAGAGTAGTAAACAGATACTGTGGCCATCCATTGCCGCCAAGATAATTAAGCCCGGTTTTTTCCACAATGCGGAATATAACCATATGCGACAGATAGATTTCCATGCTGATAGTACTGAAAAATCGGGTTATTCTGTTTTCAAGAAGTATCCCATGGCTGATGATTCCATAAATGACCATGGAAGCAAAAAGACCAAGACAGAAATAAATATTCCGGTGAGAAACATAATATAGCAGAATAAAAACGAAAACCACACCGAGAACAAACCATTTGTTTATTTTGATCAGAAAGTCTTTATACAGATAGATCAAACCGCCTGCAAGAAAAAAACAGCTGCAGTAGAGAATGTTTGTTTTCCCCACATGAAAGTATTCCGCGCAGATAAAATTATAGACCAGACTGATAAAAAATGCTCCCCATGCCCTCCTTTTATTTTCAAGAAGAACACAGAAAAAAGGAAAAATAAGATAAAATACAAAAATTACACCCAGGAACCAGCCTACGCCAATAACTGTAATGTTTCCTGCCTCAGGAAGGAAACCGAACAGAAGGGTCAGATCTGCAAAAGCTTCATACAGATGAGACAGAGAAGGTTCAAGAATAAGATCCAGCAACACCAGAATTCCAAAAAACGGAAGAATTTTCCGGAAACGTCTTTCATAAAAATGTGACAGAGAAAGCTGATTGTGCATAATCCGTTCATAATATCCACAACACATTCCAAAAGCGGATATTGTCATAAAAAGAAATACAAAATCCGAAAAAGATGGAATCATGCGCTGGGCTATGAACCCGGACATCTTGTAATTGGAGTTGGATAAAACATGCATTGCAACGATGGACAGAGCTGCGATTGCCCGAAGACCGTCAAGAGAGTGGAAATGTTTTTGCTTTTGTGTAAGATGCATTCTCCTAGTCCTCCTCGATCACCTGAATCTCCAGATAATCAAATTCAATCTGTTCAATAAAATTATCCTGATAAAAACGTGCCTTGTCATGTTTCTTAAAGTCTTTGACAGTGGCGTCCAGCCAGATGGGATTGCCAAGGTCCATTTGATAGCAGATCTCTTCAAGACCATGGAAAATCTTATGTGTTCTGGTATCGTCGCTGTCGTCACAGACTACCGTGTCCCGGAGCATGTGGTTGTCTTTCCAGATTTTTCCCCATAAACGAAACATAAATAAATACCTCCGTATTGAAACTGCCGCATCCGGCAGAAGATTCTACTTTAAGTGACCTCCAGTATAGCGGATTTCAAAGGGAAAGTAAAGTTCGGGGCGGATTCCCGTTTTGTACACAAAACAATGCACCGGGCCGCTTCGCTTTTATTGACTAATGTGTAAAAATCCTCTATAATAAACGAAATTGTGAAAAAAAGAATCATTACAGATTGGAGGAACCGAAATGAAACTTTACGATACCGGTGTTTATCTTCAGAACGGCCAGGAAATCATTCCTGAGAACCAGGCGAACCTGCCTGTAGCGAAGGAAGAGGCTGCCAAGAATACCATCGCATATTCTATTCTCAAGGCTCACAATAAATCTGATAACATGGAGAAACTTCAGATCAAATTTGACAAACTGACTTCCCATGATATCACTTTTGTAGGAATTATCCAGACCGCAAGAGCTTCAGGACTTGAGAAATTTCCGGTACCATATGTGCTGACCAACTGCCATAACTCTCTCTGTGCAGTAGGCGGAACCATCAATGAAGATGACCATATGTTTGGACTCACCTGTGCCAAGAAGTACGGCGGAGTTTATGTACCGCCTCATCAGGCAGTTATCCATCAGTTTGCAAGAGAGATGCTTGCAGGCGGCGGAAAGATGATCCTCGGTTCCGACAGCCATACAAGATACGGAGCACTTGGAACCATGGCCATGGGCGAGGGCGGACCGGAGCTTGTTAAACAGCTTCTCTGTCAGACTTATGATATCAACATGCCAGGCGTTGTAGCCATCTACCTGAAAGGCACACCACGCCCGGGTGTAGGACCGCAGGACGTTGCACTGGCTATTATTGGAGAAGTTTTTGCCAACGGCTATGTGAAGAACAAAGTTATGGAGTTCGTAGGACCTGGCGTTGCCAACTTAAGTGCAGATTTCCGTATCGGAATCGACGTTATGACAACAGAGACCACCTGCCTTTCCTCCATCTGGCAGACAGATGCCAAGATCGAGGAGTTCTATGCAATCCACGGAAGACCGGAAGATTACAAAGAACTGAAACCAGGCAATGTTGCATACTATGATGGCTGCGTGGAGATCGACCTTGGCGAGATCAAACCAATGATCGCAATGCCGTTCCACCCAAGCAACACTTATACCATCGACGAGCTGAAAGCAAATCTGGATGACATTCTCGCAGACGTAGAGAAGAGAGCACAGGTCAGCCTGGATGGAAAAATTCCGTTCACATTAAGAGACAAGGTAATCGATGGACAGCTTTATGTGGAGCAGGGAATCATCGCCGGCTGTGCTGGTGGTGGATTCGAGAATATCTGTGCAGCAGCAGACATCCTCAAAGGCAAAAACATCGGCCACGATGCCTTTACATTAAGCGTATATCCGGCAAGTACTCCGATTTATATGGAACTGGCTAAGAACGGTGTTCTTGCAGAACTTATCGGAACAGGCGCAGTTGTGAAGACTGCATTCTGCGGACCATGCTTCGGTGCCGGAGATACACCTGCAAACAATGCGTTCAGTATCCGTCATACAACCAGAAACTTCCCGAACCGTGAAGGTTCCAAGATCCAGAATGGCCAGATTTCTTCGGTTGCACTTATGGATGCACGTTCCATTGCAGCTACAGCAGCAAACAAAGGATTCCTTACTTCTGCTGAGGAGTTTGACGGAAGCTATTCCGAGCATAAATACTACTTCGACAAATCCATCTATGAGAACCGTGTATTTGACAGCAAGGGCGTAGCAGATCCGAGCGTAGAGATCCAGTTTGGCCCGAACATCAAAGACTGGCCGGAGATGGCTGCACTTGCAGACAACCTGATCCTGAAAGTTGTTTCCGAGATTCATGATCCGGTTACCACAACTGACGAGCTGATCCCGTCCGGTGAGACATCCTCTTACCGTTCCAACCCGCTTGGACTTGCAGAGTTCACACTCTCCAGAAAAGACCCGGCTTACGTAGGCCGTGCAAAAGAGATCCAGGCAGCACAGAAGGCAATCCAGGCAGACAACTGTCCGGCAGAGGCTGTTCCGGAACTGAAACCGGTGATCCAGACTATCAACAAGACTTATCCGGATGTAGATAAGACAAATCTTGGCGTAGGAAGCACCATCTTTGCCGTAAAACCAGGTGATGGTTCTGCCAGAGAGCAGGCAGCATCCTGCCAGAAGGTACTTGGCGGCTGGGCAAACATTGCCAATGAATATGCAACCAAGAGATACCGTTCCAACCTGATCAACTGGGGTATGCTTCCATTCCTGATCCCTGCCGGAGACCTTCCGTTTAAGAACGGTGATTACCTGTTCTTCCCTGGAATCCGCAAAGCAGTTGAGGAGAAAGCAGACGTGATCAAGGGCTACACCGTTGACGGTGATTCCCTGAAAGAGTTTGAGGTAACTCTGGGCGAGCTGACAGACGACGAGAGAGAAATCATTCTCAAAGGCTGCCTGATCAACTACAATCGTAAATAAAATACAGAATATTTTCCGAAAGGCCGGCGATGCAGAAATCGTCGGCCTTTTTCGGAAAAAGCAACAAAAAAAAATTAATAAAAATTAAAAAAACTGTGCCTGTGAAAAATTGATGAAACCCCATGAATATGGTATGATAATACATAAAAGTGTAAAATTATGTCAATTTACACACATACATATCAGGTAAAAGAAACGGAGGTGCCTATTATTATTCCTGATGAGAAAAACAAGTCAGAGATTTCCAGTAAAAAAAATCTGAAAAACAGACTCACCACAGGTACAGTTGCCCTTTTGATTGCCCTTCTTGCAGTCGTATCCGCAACGTATGCGTGGTATGTATATAACACAGGCCGTCATACCACAAAAGTCCGTATGGCAGCAGGAGCCGGAGTTAATCTGCAGATCAGCAACTCCTACAGCGGAACCTACGGGTCAGCCGCAGTGCTGGACAGTTTCACCGGAAGACTGAATCCTGTATCCACCAACCGCATCAGCGGCGGCTTTGTAGTTCACAGAATCGGCAGATCCCAGCCCGCAGACGCCGAATACATTTTTGCCATCAGTGACAAAAAGAACCCAAAGGCAGAGTACAACACTGCCAAAGGAAAAGAAGGCGATGTGCTGGACTGCACAAAAGCAGACGGAACAACGGTACCATTTACACCGTATACATCCGATGCATACTGCAATTACAACAAGAACACAGGAGAAGTAGTCCTGAAAAACGGCTCACTTAAGTTATGCACCATATCCGGAAACAGCGGTTCCGCAGGAGAACCTGTACAGATCGATCTTTATATCTGGCTGGAAGGCTGTGATGAAGACTGCACAAACAATCTGGGAAACCAGACCCTGAAGAATCTCTCCGTGTCATTCGCGGGAGTTGTAAAGTAAGGGGGCGAAGTTTTGGATACAGAAGTTAATCAGTTAAAAAAATCTCTTGGAAAAGCCTTTCTGTGGCTGCTCCTTCTTCTGATTGTTGCCACAGGAACAACCTTTGCCTGGTTCAACCTTACCGGAATGCGGCACACCAACGTCACACCAATGGCAGGAACCGTAAGCAAGGGCGGCAGTACACTACTGATTTCCACCAGCGAATCCGGACCTTTTGACAAGACCTGTGAACTGGTTTTAACCGGAAATCCGGAATCCCTGAAACCACTTTCCACAGATCAGCTGGAGCATTTTTTCCGGGCGGTGGCCCAGAACAAAAACGGCATTGCAACCCTTTACACCAATGTGGACAGCGCCGTAAACCAGGATGCTGTTCACGGAACTGTATATCTGCAGTGCCTGAATGCTCTGTGTAAGGTTTACTTCAACCGGGAGGAACTGAAACTTGGAAATGATGCACAGGCCCTGGCAGCCATGAGACTGGGAATGAAAATTACCTCCCATGAGGGAACCAGATCTCTGATCTGGAAACTGGATGAACTGGGAAGCACAGGCAGTGCGGAAACCACTCGTACCATTCCACAGGATTCGGCGGTAGTTTCCGCAGTTTCCGACAGCGGACAGCCCACCTATGTTTCCGATCCCTCCCAGGAAATTTGCCCGGAAAACGGAAAATACAGATTCCAAAGCCGGCGAAAAGAAATACCAGCAGGTTTCTATCGTAGGTTATCTTTCTGGTTTTGAAGTGAAGTCCGGTAATGCCGAAGTTGATACGACTTCGACAGGACTGGGGATTCAGGAGGATGGACAGACATTCAGGTTCAGAATTAAACTTACACAGACTCAGGTAAGAGAGATCATGAATACACCGATACTGGTAGATATCACTTATAAAGTCAAAACAGGGAAAGAGCTGGTTGATATAGGCGGAAAATATGCCAACTACAAGGTAACACTATCCGCTACATTGAAGAATCAGAAAACAAAGACTCTTCTGACGGATGTTTCAGACTATCTGGTCTACACTAATGCCAAGGTATATCGAGGAATTGTAGGGGCAAGCAACTAGCGGAACCAACAGGGACGGAGTTTTCGGCTTTTTCAAACATCTATAATCAAATCCCCGATCAGGAGAAATGTTATTCAGACAAAATTTCCTGACCGGGGATTTTTGTCGAAAAAAACAGGTTGAAGACAGCTGTCGCACATGCATACAGGAAGATAATAGTTGCGTTTGTCAATACACAAGGTGGAAAACTGATTATAGGTGCGGATGAAATTAATAGAAAATAATAAAAAATACAAACAAATAATAAAATAATAACATATAAAACAAATAATAAATGAAAATATTGATATAAAAATACAAAAAATGTATTGACAAAACAAAACAACAGTGTTATTATAAGACCATCAAAAAGAACAAGAGAAAAAACAAAAACAAAAAAATCAGAAATTCATTCAATTCATAGCATAGATGCACATGAAAGGATGAAAAAAAGAAAGGAAAAGGTGATTCCAGTGGGAACATAAACAACCACATCCATCAATATGAGAGTGACAGGAACCGAATTTCCTGCAAGAAAGACCTGATACATATCACATAATGATATCCCTTAAGAAATACATCAGTTTCTCTCATAAGATATAAATAAGAACCTCTTAAATCTTACTTATATTTTAACATCAGTTAAAATGAGAGAAATCAGAAACATAAGGAATTCGGTATTTCAGGTATTATAGAATCGGTAACTCATATTGAACAACTGTCACACACCTGATACAAAGATTTTAGGAAATATGTAAAGAAATATTTCCCGAAAGAGTAAAACCCTCAGCTCACCGGTTCGTTGGAAAGAAGAGATTCCAGGAACAGAAGTGAAGATGAGAACGATACTTTGAAATGCATATCAGATTCATAAGGATATGGATTGAAGCTTTGCATCAGAAGAATATCTGATAGGATATTAATAACAGAAGAAACGGGCAGGAACTTTTTTCAGGATACTTTAGAAGGGCTGCAGAGGAGAAAATCCCAATAGGTCGATTTGAATCAGCAGATCATAAAGTACAGAGATGACAAACGGTTTTGAATTTAAGAAGTTAAGTCCAGAATTGTTTAGGAAACAGAAAAAAGTGTAACCACCGAAATTCTTCAAAAAAAGAAATCGAACCTCGGACAAATCGATTTCAATCCTATAGAACTTTCTAAATAATCGAAAAGATATATTTATATATATCAATCGTTTATGAGCAGGAAATAAAAAAGAAGAGAGAACGTAGAAAAAGAAAAGTGTAAAAAATAGAATAAAGAGAATCGAAATTATTTTATAACCATATAAAATCAGAGATTTCGATTAACAAAAAAATCATATAACCAGAAAACATTATTCAAAAACTAAGAGGAAGAAAAATTGAATAACGAAGAGTGTTGAGACGGTCATCATTTTTGGAAGCTGTTAAAGTAAAAAAAGTGATGACCGTCTCATTGTGCGTTGATTTACCAGTTGCTATCCCAAATATCATCGGTTATACTTCTCTGAGAAAGGAAGAAAGTTGCGAAATTCCATATTCCACCGCATCACAAAAATATCCCGCGGAATATTACACAGGACAGCAACGAAAAGAATCTATGTGGAACAGTCAGATCGAAGAAAACATTTTATATGAAGATAAAGAAATTCTTGTATGCAGAAAACCATCCGGAATGCCGGTACAGGCAGCAGGAATCGGAACTATGGACCTGGAAAGCGCCCTCAAAAATTACCTGGCGCAGAAAGCACCCGGAAAAATGCCATACCTGGCAGTGGTTCACCGCCTTGACCAGCCGGTAGAAGGTGTACTTGTATTTGCAAAAACTCCGGGAGCAGCCGGAAACTTAAGCAAACAGATGATGGCAGGCGGCGCCGGAAAGTATTATCTGGCAGTAACCGAAGGAGTACCAAAAGAGCAGGAGGGAACTCTTATCAGCTATCTGAAAAAGAACGGAAGAGCAAACATGTCTCAGGCAGTACCGGAAAATACACCTGGTGCAAAAAAGGCAATCCTTCATTATAAAGTCCTTGACCAAAAAGAAATAAACGGAAAGAAACGCACGCTTCTGAGAATCAAGCTGGAAACAGGACGTCATCACCAGATCCGGGTACAGCTTTCTCAGGCAGGAATTCCTCTTCTTGGAGATCGGAAATATAATCCTGCCGGTGAAAAAGGAACATCCCTTGGCCTTTGCTCCTGCAGCCTGGAATTCAGGCATCCAAAAACAGGAAAGTCAATGAAATTCCAGACAGAACCTCAGGGAAATGCATTTCTGGATTTTGTGAAAAAACTGTAAAAACTCTGGACGGAAATACGAAAAAGTGTATAATGTAAAAAGCGAGTAACCAAATGTAAGATTTTTGTAAAGTATCAGTTACTGTGGACGGACAGAACAGACAGTGAAGAACAGTAACCAGCGAGGAAGAGGAGATTACAATGAAAAGAGCTGCAGTAGCCTCAGCAGCCTTGTTGGCTGTGGCAACCCTGCTGACAGGCTGCCAGAAGGAAGAAGTAGAGAAGCTTGTTGCACCGCTTGTAGCAGATGTCCAGGAAACCCCTGAAGCACAGGAAATGGAAGAAGAAAAGAATCCTGCAATCCCGGAGATTGACACGACTCTCTCCATAGAATCAGGCGCCAGGATCGCAGTTGTCAGCAAAAGTAAAAAAGGTGAATTCTGGGATAAAGTAAAAGAAGGAATGGAAGCTGCGGTAAAGGATGTAAACACAGCTTATGGTTTCAAAAAAGAAGACCAGATCACAATGACTTTCGAAGGGCCGGATAACGAGGAAGATGTGGAAAGCCAGATCAATACTCTTGATGCAGTAATCGCTGAGAACCCATCAGTTTTATGCCTTTCGGCCGGAGATATGGAATCCTGTCAGGCGCAGCTGGAAGCAGCCAAGGAGAATGGAATTCCGGTAGTTGCTTTTGATTCCAATGTCAGTGACACGAAGCTGATCAGAGCTTTCCGTGGAACGGACAATACACAGATTGGTAAATATGCAGCCTATAAACTTGGAAGTGCCATTGGAAAAATGGGCAATGTAGCAGTTTTTTCCGCACAGGAGAAGACACAGAGCTCTCAGGAACGAGTACAGGGATTTCTCGATAATATTGCCAACTATACAGATATTAAGGTAGTAGAAACCATCTATTCCGATCAGGTTGATGATATGAAAGAAGCCATGAAAGAAGTTCTCGATAAATATCCGGCACTGGACGGAGTTTTCTGCACCAATGCCAATGTTTCCGAGATGTTTCTGGAAGTAAACAAGGATAACGGTGAAAATAAAGTTGCCATGATCGGTGTGGATGCCACCAGCAAGCAGCAGGAAGCAATCAAAAACGGAGAAGAACTTGGCGTTCTTTCCCAGAATCCGTATGCAATGGGATATCAGACCATGTGGGCAGCCATTCAGTCCACTGCACCGAAGAAAGAAACAAAAATTGAAAAGCAGGTTCTGCTTGACCCGGCGTGGATCGATGCAGAGAATCTTGGAAGCGAAGACTACGCAAATTATATGTATAACTGACAGACAGCAACTGCAAATAAAAGCCATTTACCAGATGAAAACGTAAAAAGAGATTTCATCTGGCAGATGGCTTTTTTGTTTTGTGGAACATTTTTTGCGAATAAAAACAAAAAATATGAACAGAATAAACAAATAAAAAGTTTGCGAAAAAATGGTAAAAATATAACGAATTTGACGATTTTTTGACACAAAACAAATATATTTTTCGTTAAATTGCATAATAATCGTTGTTTTAAAAACATAATTGTGATACAATTTGGATATGCAGAGAGGCGGTGATCAGATGATCCAGGAAACGATCAAGGCAGTGAAAGAGGCGGAGGCAAAAGCACAGCAGAAAATAAAAGACGCATCCGTCCGTGCACAGAGTATCATCAGCGAAGCTGAAAAAGAGGCGGAGGAGATTATCAGAAAAGCGGAAACAACCGCAGGCGAACAGGCGGCATCTGATATGAAAGCAGCCGAGGAACGTGCACACAGTACAGAGAACACTGTCATTGGACAGGTAGAGGAGGAGCTTGCAGCTTTGAAAAAGAAAGCGGAGTCGAAGCATGAGCAGGCCATCCAGGCAGTAATGGACAGTTTGTTCTGAGAGGGGGAATGCGAAAATGGCAGTATTGCAGATGCAGCGAATCAGTATCTGCGCTATGAAGAAGAACCGTAAGGCCATATTGGAAGAACTGCAGTCGCTTGGAGTATTGGAGATCGATGCGGCGGAACTGGATCCGGAGCTTAAGACCATGGATACCATGAATGCCAGAATGATCTTCGAAAAGAACGCATCCCTGTGTGATCAGGCAATCGAGATTCTGGATGAATTTTCGAAGGAGAAGGAATCCATGCTGGCATCCCTGGCAGGAAAGCCTCTGATCGGAAGAAAGCAGGAGGAAGAAGCCATCCGGGATCAGGAAGAGATCCTGAAATCAGCCAGAGAAATCCTGGGATATCGGAAGAAACTCACAGAGAACAGCGCAGCGGTAGTTAAGATCGAACAGCAGGAAGCAGCGCTTGCTCCATGGCTGAATCTGGACATCCCCATGAATTCACAGGGAACAGCGAAAACTGCAGTACTTGTGGGAAGTATCGACGGGAATGTAACTCTGGACCAGGTTTACAGTCAGCTGGCGTCGGATGCACCACAGCTGGAAGCTTTTGACATCCAGGAAATCTCAAATGATGCCGGTAAGCTGAGTCTGGTGGTTGTCTGTCTGAAGGCACAGGAACAGGAGATGGAAGAAGCGCTCCGTATGCAGGGATTTGCAAGACCGGCGCAGCTGGTATCAGAGGTTCCGGCACAGGAACTGGAGAATCTTAAGAATGAAGTGGTGCGCATCCAGGAAGAATCCGAACAGATCCGTGAGCAGATCCGTAATCTTCATGACAGGAAGAGATCCCTTCAGCTTGTATCCGATTACTTCCGGATCCGTGCACAGAAATATGAAGTTTTAGGTCAGCTCCGCCAGTCAGAGAGCACTTTTTTTGTGACAGGATATCTTCCGAAGAAACAGGTTCCCGCAATGGAGAAACGGCTTACGGAGAAGTACGATATTGTTTTTGAAGCAGAAGATGCTGATGGAGAAAATGTTCCGGTTGTCCTTCAGAACAGCAGATTCGGAGCGGTAGGAGAAGGAGTTCTGGCAGCGTTTGGTCTTCCCGGAAAGGGAGAGATCGATCCGTCCACCATTATGACAGCCTGTTATGTATTCCTTTTCGGACTGATGTTATCAGATGCGGCCTACGGGCTGATCGTGTTTGCGGTCTGTCTGGGAGTGCTTCTGAAATTCCCCAGAATGGAAAGCGGAATGCAGAAATCCATCCGGCTGTTCATGTACTGTGGACTGTCCACTTTGTTCTGGGGCGTAATGTTTGGCGGATATTTCGGAGATTTCATCGATGTATTCTCAAGAGTATATCTGCATAAACCGGTCACTGTGAAGCCGGTATGGTTTGCACCGTTGAATGAGCCTATGAGACTCCTGGTGTTCTCCATGCTGTTTGGCCTGATCCATATGTTCCTTGGAATGGGACTTAAGGGCTACATGCTGATCCGTGACAAAAAATATCTCGACTTTTTCTGCGATGTAGTGCTCTGGTTCATGCTCCTTATGGGACTGATCCTCATCTTTATCCCGAGCAGCATGTTCCGTTCTATTTCTCAGATGGACTTGAACCTTCCGTCCGCAGTGATACAGGTGGGCAAATGGATGGCCATCATCGGAGCAGTGGGAATTCTCTTCATGTCAGGAAGAGATAAGAAGAATCCGTTCCTCCGGCTGGCGCTTGGAGCTTACGACCTTTATAACATCACAGGATGGGTCAGTGATATCCTTTCCTATTCCAGACTTCTGGCCCTGGGACTTGCCACCGGTGTTATTGCGTCGGTTATGAACCAGATGGGCAGTATGCTGGGAGACAGTATTTTTGGATGGATCGTATTTATTCTTGTATTTGTGATTGGTCATACGTTTAACCTTCTGATCAATCTTCTGGGTGCATACGTGCACACCTGCCGATTACAGTACGTAGAGTTCTTCGGCAAATTCTTTGAGGGCGGAGGAAAAGAGTTCCACCCCTTCCGCGAAAATACAAAATATGTAGATATTAAGGAGGATTAATATTATGAGTGGTATCGTTTGGGCATTATTGGGAGCAGCAATTTCCGTAGCTCTTGCAGGTATAGGTTCCGCTATCGGCGTTGGTACAGCCGGCCGTGCAGCAGCAGGCGTTGTAACAGAAGATCCGGACAAATTTGCCAAGGTTCTGCTTCTTCAGCTTCTTCCTGGTACCCAGGGTATTTACGGACTGCTGGTAGCATTCCTTGCACTTTCCAAGGTCGGAATCCTGGGCGGCGGTGTTGCCGATATTTCTCTGGAAACCGGACTTATGATCTTTGTGGCATGTCTTCCAATCGCCATTGCAGGTCTTCTTTCCGCAATCCATCAGGGAAAAACTTCCGTAGCTTCCATCGGCATCGTAGCCAAGAAGCCGGAGCAGTTCGGTAAAGCTATGCTTTTCCCGGCAATGGTTGAGACATATGCGATTCTGGCTCTTCTGATCTCTATTCTTGCAGTCAGCGGAATTCAGGTTTGATTCATCAGGAGGGGCAGATCATGACAGGATTAGAGAAGATGGTAAGCCAGATTCTTGAAGAAGCCGATGCTTCTGCAGCCGTTATGATCAGTGACGCGGAGAAAAAAGCCGCGGAGATCCTCGGGGAAGCCGGAGAAAAAGCAGATAAGATCCGGCAGCAGAGGGAAGAACAGTCCAGGGCAAAGGTGAAAAGCTATGAAGAGCGGACAGCTTCCGCCGCAGATATGAAGAAACGTACCGCAGTTCTTGCAGCCAAGCAGGAGCTGATCGGAAAGGTAATTGCGGATGCCTGTGACCGTGTGAAGAATCTGGATGAAGGAAAATATTTTGAGATCCTTAAGAGTATGGCAGAAAAATATCTGCTTCCAAGAGAAGGAGAGATCTGTTTTTCAAAGAAGGATCTGGAACGTATGCCGGCGAATTTCCGTGAGGAGATTAAAGGCCTGGCACAGAAAAAAGGCGGCACACTGGAGATT
The DNA here is from genome assembly GCF_018917985.1 of Blautia sp. MSJ-36. Classification (NCBI taxonomy): domain Bacteria; kingdom Bacillati; phylum Bacillota; class Clostridia; order Lachnospirales; family Lachnospiraceae; genus Blautia; species Blautia sp. MSJ-36. The sequence goes on from NZ_JAHLPQ010000003.1 coordinate 111,310, forward strand.
TCCGGTGAAGCCAGAAATATAGACGGAGGTTTTATCCTGGTATACGGCGGTATTGAGGAAAACTGTTCCATTGATGCCATGTTTGCAGAGAAACGGGATGAACTTCTGGATCAGGTAAGAAAGATTTTGTTTGCGTAAAACACCATCGCAAAAAGGAGGGCGTGAAATATGTTTGGTGAAGATTATGCCTATGCGGTGGCGCGGATACGTGTTCTGGAGACCGGACTTCTGAATCAGGCGTCGATCGAGCAGCTTCTGGCATGTCAGGATGAGCAGCAGTGCCTTCAGATCCTTACAGAGAAGGGCTGGGGAAATGGTGATCCTGCGGCTGGTGCGGACGCCATTCTTTCCAGGGAGAGAGAAAAGATCTGGGAGATCATGGATTCGCTGGTAGCGGATCGATCTGTTTTTTTCGTTCTCTCTTATCAGGATCTTTTCCATAACCTGAAAGCGGCTGTGAAGGCCAGCATCCTGGATGGGACAACGCCGAATATTTTTTTCAGCGACTGTGCCATTGACGGGGAGGATATGGTGAAATTCCTGAAGGATAAAGAATATGACCGTTTTCCGGAAGATATGCGGGAAGCGGCGAGAGAAGCCTATGAGACCTTTTTGCACACAAGAGATGGACAGCTTGCGGATATTATCGTAGACCGGGCAGCACTGGATGCCATAAAAAAAGCCGGAGAACGGTCAAAAGAAGAGATCGTCCGGCAGTATGCGGAATCCACGGTAGCAGTAGCAGATATCCGGATCGCAGTCCGTGCCTGCAAAACAGGAAAAAGTTCGGACTTTATGAAAAAAGCCATGGCAGAATGTGACACACTGGATAAGGAGAGACTGATCCACGCGGCAGTAAGCGGAATGGATCAGATCATGGGTTATCTGGCAGAAACGAAATATGGGGACGGAGCTCTGGCACTGGCGGAATCAGCTTCCGCTTTTGAGAGATGGTGTGATAACCAGATCATGGAGACCATCCGCCCTCAGCTGTACAATTCATTTTCACTGGGACCGCTGGTAGCCTATGTGCTTGCCCGTGAAAATGAGATCAAGACGGTGCGGATCATTCTCACCGGAAAGCGCAGCGGCCTTCCGGAAGAGTTTATCCGGGAAAGGGCAAGGGAAATGTATGTATAAGATCGCGGTTTTGGGTGATTATAACAGCATTTACGGGTTCGCGGCGCTTGGACTTGATACCTTTCCGGTGGAGGATCCCACAGAGGGAAAAGAGAAGCTAAACCGTCTGGCAGCCGGTGAATATGCGGTTATTTATATTACGGAACAGCTGGCAGCCCAGCTTTCCGCTGAGATCAGTAAATACAGTGAAGCGCTGATGCCGGCAATCATTCAGATACCGGGAATTGCCGGAAATACAGGCGCAGGAATTGAAAATGTAAAGAAATCTGTGGAGACGGCAGTTGGCTCCGATATTCTTTTCAGCAATGAGTGACAAGAAAGCAGGTGATTGGTTCAGATGAGCAGAGGGACCATTAAGAAGGTAGCAGGACCGCTGGTAATTGCCAAAGGTATGCGAGATGCGAATATGTATGACGTGGTTCGTGTAAGCAGCCAGCGTCTGATCGGTGAGATTATTGAGATGCATGAAGATGAGGCTTCCATACAGGTATATGAGGAGACTTCAGGACTTCGCCCGGGAGAACCGGTAGAGTCTATGGAAGTTCCCCTTTCCGTGGAACTGGGACCTGGCCTTATCACAAGTATTTACGATGGAATCCAGCGTCCGCTGGATGACATTATGAAAGTAGCAGGCAGCAACAACCTGAAACGAGGTGTTGAGGTACCTGCACTGAAGCGGGACAAAAAATGGAATTTCGTCCCGGTTGCGAAAGTGGGAGATGAGCTGGAAGGCGGCGATGTTCTCGGAACTGTTCAGGAGACCATCGTTGTTACACAGAAGATCATGGTACCACCCAATATGAAAGGTACTCTGAAAGAGATCAGATCCGGTGAGTTTACCGTAGATGAGACCGTTGCAGTTCTTTCCACGGCAGACGGAGATAAAGAACTGACACTGATGCAGCACTGGCCGGTACGACGTGGCCGTCCATACAAGAAAAAACTTCCGCCGGCAAAACCTCTGGTAACAGGCCAGCGTGTTATTGATACCATGTTCCCAATCGCCAAGGGTGGTGTGGCAGCAGTTCCCGGCCCGTTCGGAAGCGGCAAGACCGTTATCCAGCATCAGCTTGCAAAATGGGCAGAGGCAGATATCGTAGTTTATATCGGTTGCGGTGAGCGTGGAAATGAGATGACAGACGTTCTGAACGAGTTTCCGGAGTTGAAAGACCCGAAAACCGGACAGTCTCTGATGGAGAGAACCGTTCTGATTGCAAACACCTCAGATATGCCGGTTGCGGCACGTGAGGCTTCTATTTATACAGGTATTACTATTGCGGAGTATTTCCGTGATATGGGTTATTCTGTAGCACTGATGGCAGATTCCACTTCCAGATGGGCCGAGGCTCTCCGTGAGATGTCCGGACGACTGGAGGAGATGCCAGGTGAGGAAGGTTACCCGGCGTATCTGGGTTCCCGTCTTGCACAGTTCTATGAGCGTGCCGGACACGTGATCTGTAATGGAAAAGACGGAAGAGAAGGAGCCCTGACAGCTATCGGTGCCGTATCTCCTCCTGGTGGTGATATTTCCGAGCCGGTTTCCCAGGCAACACTTCGAATCGTGAAGGTATTCTGGGGACTGGATGCAAACCTTGCATACAAACGTCACTTCCCGGCAATCAACTGGCTGACCAGTTATTCCCTGTATCTGGACAGTGTAGGTGGATGGTTTGATGAAAATGTGGCGCCGGACTGGATGGAGCTCCGTCAGAGAATGATGACCCTTCTCCAGGAAGAGGCAGAGTTGGAAGAGATCGTAAAGATGGTAGGTATGGATGCACTTTCTCCGGGCGACCGCCTGAAAATGGAAGCAGCCCGTTCCATCCGCGAGGACTTCCTTCATCAGAACTCTTTCCATGAGATCGATACCTATACATCTCTGGAAAAACAGCACAACATGATGCGCCTGGTACTTGCATTCTATGATGCAGGCCTGGATGCGCTGAAACAGGGTGCAGATATCAATGATATCGTAAAACTGCCGGTACGTGAGCAGATCGGCCGTTACAAATATACAAAAGAAGATCAGCTGGCAGCGGAATATGAGAAGGTAACCCGCCAGCTTGCAGCAGAGACTGCGGAACTTCTGGGAAAGGAGGGCCTGTAAAATGCCAAAAGAATATAGGACCATACAGGAAGTTGCCGGCCCTTTGATGCTGGTACGAGGCGTTGAAGATGTGGCATTTGACGAGCTGGGTGAGATTGAGCTTGCCGATGGCGAAACAAGAAGATGCCGTGTTCTGGAGATTGACGGAAGCAATGCGCTGGTACAGTTGTTTGAGAGTTCCACAGGTATCAACCTTTCCAACAGTAAAGTACGTTTCCTGGGACGAAGCATGGAGCTTGGTGTATCCGGCGATATGCTGGGCCGTGTCTTTGATGGACTGGGCCGCCCCATTGATGATGGCCCGGAGATCCTTCCGGAAGAGAGAAGAGATATCAACGGTCTGCCGATGAATCCGGCAGCCAGAAGTTATCCGGAGGAGTTTATCCAGACCGGTGTATCCGCCATTGACGGACTGAACACCCTGGTACGTGGACAGAAACTTCCGATCTTCTCCGCATCCGGTCTTCCGCATGCACAGCTTGCGGCACAGATCGCAAGACAGGCGAAGGTTCGCGGAAAAGACGAGCAATTCGCCGTTGTATTTGCTGCCATGGGTATCACTTTTGAGGAGTCAAACTTCTTCGTAGAGAGCTTTAAGGAAACTGGGGCTATAGACCGTACTGTTCTTTTTGTAAACCTGGCAAATGACCCGGCTGTTGAGCGTATCGCTACTCCGCGAATGGCACTGACAGCAGCAGAGTATCTTGCCTTCGAAAAAGACATGCACGTTCTTGTAATCCTTACAGATATCACAAACTATGCGGATGCTCTCCGTGAGGTTTCTGCAGCACGTAAAGAGGTTCCGGGCCGTCGTGGATATCCCGGATACATGTATACAGACCTTGCTTCTCTCTACGAGCGTGCAGGTCGTCAGAAAGGAAAAGCAGGAAGTATCACCATGGTTCCGATCCTGACCATGCCTGAGGATGACAAGACCCATCCGATCCCTGACCTTACCGGTTACATCACAGAGGGACAGATCATTCTGAGCCGTGAGCTTTATCGTAAAGGAATCACACCGCCCATTGATGTTCTTCCGTCTCTGTCACGACTGAAAGATAAAGGTATCGGTGAGGGCAAGACAAGAGCAGACCATGCCAACACCATGAACCAGCTGTTTGCCGCATATGCCCGTGGTAAAGAGGCCAAAGAGCTGATGACCATTCTTGGTGAGGCTGCCCTCTCTGACATTGACCTGATCTATGCGAAATTTGCGGATGCTTTTGAGAAGGAATATGTTTCCCAGGGCTATCAGGCAAACCGTGATATCGAGGAAACCCTGGCCATCGGCTGGAAGCTGCTTTCCATTCTTCCGAGAAGCGAGCTGAAACGTATCGATGACAAATTCCTTGACCAGTATTACGGAAAAGTATAAAGGGGGGATGATTTGTGGCATCAACACAGGTGAATCCTACCCGTATGGAGCTTACGAAGCAGAAAAAGAAGCTGGTGACTGCAGTACGTGGCCATAAGCTTCTGAAGGATAAACGGGACGAGCTGATGCGACAGTTCCTGGATCTGGTGCGCGAGAACATGGAGCTGCGTAAAAAAGTAGAGGCTGGTATCCGAAGTGCCAACACCAATTTTGTCATTGCAAAAGCCGGAATGTCGGAGGAGACTCTGAACACCGCCCTGATGGCTCCCAAGCAGGAAGTCTATCTGGAAACCGGCAAAAAGAATGTCATGAGTGTGGATATTCCTGTTTTTGAATATAAAACAAGAACACCGGATGCCAACGATATCTATTCCTATGGTTTTGCTTTTACCTCCAGTGATCTGGACGGAGCGGTAAAATCCCTGGCGGATATCCTGCCGGATATGCTCCGCCTGGCAGAAGTGGAAAAAGCCTGTCAGCTGATGGCGTCTGAGATCGAAAAAACAAGGCGTCGTGTAAACGCTCTGGAACATGTCATCATACCGGAAGCACAGGCAAACATCAAATACATCACCATGAAGCTGGATGAGAACGAGAGAAGCACTCAGATCCGACTGATGAAGGTGAAAGATATGATGCTGGAGGAAGCACATCATTACAAGGAGCGGGAAGCTGAGCGCGGTGCGTAAAGCATAAAATACAAAGCGCAGGCATCCTGTAAGAAAAAGAAAAGTTGATATAGAAAGTTTAACCAAATCAACTGCGGAGCAGTTATTTGGTTATGAGCAAGTAGCGAAGCGGATTGCGAATATCCGCTTGACATAACGGGAAGGAGACGCCTCTGTGCTGTGTGATGGTTTGGACAGTGCAGGGGCGTTTTATTTATAAAATATTTAGTTTTTGTTCTCAGAAAATCAAGAGATGTACGGTATAATAATCAACAGTAAAGAATGTGCGGCGGAAGACAAGCCTGGGTATTTTATCTGACTGTCGCAGCAGAAAGAGAAGGGAATACATATGAATATTTTTTTACAGTCAGTACAGAATCTGGACGGAGAAATCCTTCTTCAGATCCAGCAGCATTTAAGAACAGATCTTCTGACACCATTTATGAAGGGTGTTACATTTCTGGGAAACGGAGGATGGTTCTGGATCCTCTGTGCAGTTGTTCTTCTTGCCATTCCAAAGACAAGAAAAACAGGTTATGCGGCAGTTTTGTCCCTGATTTTCGGAGTAATTGTTACCAATTTGCTTCTCAAAAACATAGTAGCAAGGCCAAGACCCTTTGCGGAAATCGAAGCCCTGATCCCGCTGATCGCCAAACCGACGGATTTTTCCTTCCCCTCAGGCCACACCACAGCATCCTTTGCCGTTGCCCTGGTAATGCTTCGGATGCTCCCCAAGAAAATCGGAATCCCGGCAGTAGTCCTGGCAGCACTGGTAGCATTTTCAAGATTATATCTTGGTGTCCATTATCCAACAGATGTCCTGGCCGGGTTCGTGGTCGCGCTGGTGGGAAGTTCGCTGGCTGTGTGGGGTGTGAGGACGAAGCTGGGAAATATAAAAAGATAAAATGTGAACAAAGATAATCCCTGGTAATGGCAGTACCTTTCCGGGGATTTTTTGGTATGGACACTTTAATTTGATAAAGTATTGACACGTCAGACAGAAACGGGGTACAATTATAAACAAGATTGTCAGAAAACAGTGAAAATGATGACGCAGAAATAAGGAGAGAACACGAAATGATATCAGAAAAAATGAAACCCTACGTAAAAAACAATTCTGCCATCCGTATGATGTTTGAGGAAGGAAACCGTCTCCGTGCAAAATACGGTGCAGATAAGGTCTTTGACTTCAGCCTTGGAAATCCGAGTGTACCGGCACCGGACAGTGTTCGTGAAGCAATTATTGAGCTTGTAAACAATATCGATCCGACTGTTCTTCACGGATATATGAGCAATGCAGGTTTTGAGGATGTACGCCAGACGATTGCAGAGTCCTTAAACAGACGTTTCGATACAAAATTTTCTGCAAAAAACCTGATCATGACGGTGGGTGCTGCAAGCGGCCTGAACGTAATTCTGAAGACAGTCCTGAACCCGGGAGAAGAAGTAATCGTTTTTGCACCATATTTCCTGGAATACGGTGCATATGTCCGCAATTATGACGGTGTCCTTGTGGAAATCTCTCCGGATACCACAACTTTCCAGCCAAACCTTGCCGAGTTTGAGCAGAAGATCACACCGAAGACAAAAGCAGTTATTGTAAACACACCACACAATCCGACGGGAGTTGTATATTCAGAAGAAACAATCAGGAAACTTTCCGCAATTCTGGAAGCAAAGCAGAAAGAGTTTGGAACCGTGATTTACCTGATCTCTGACGAGCCATACCGTGAACTGGCTTACGATGGCGTGGAAGTTCCGTACCTGACGAAATATTATGACAATACAGTTGTGGGATATTCCTACAGCAAATCTCTTTCCCTTCCTGGAGAACGTATCGGATATCTGGTAATTCCGGATGAGGCAGACGGAAGTGAAGAGCTGATCTCAGCGGCAACCATCGCAAACCGTACACTTGGATGTGTAAATGCACCGTCCCTGATCCAGAAAGTAGTTGCGAAATGTGTAGATGCAAAGACAGATCTTGCAGCTTATGATAAGAACCGCCAGGCACTTTACAATGGCCTGAAAGAGTGCGGATTTGAGTGCATCAAACCACAGGGTGCATTTTATCTCTTCGTAAAATCTCCGGTTGAAGACGAAAAAGCCTTCTGCGAGGCCGGCAAGAAATATAACATCCTCATGGTACCGGGAAGCTCCTTCGCATGCCCTGGTTACGTGAGACTGGCATACTGCGTATCTTATGATACCATTGTAAATTCTCTTCCGGAGTTTAAGAAACTTGCGGCAGAGTATGGTCTGAAATAAATGAACGAAAATAAACGATAATCACAAAGCGGTTACATAAGAGATCCCCGGTACAGCCTGTTCATATAGAACTGTATCGGGGATCTTTGGTAAGAGGGAAATAAGCAAAGGAAACGCAGCCGGGAGTGAATAAACTCCCGGCTGTGTTCCCTTAGAAGGGTGTTCCACATTTATTTGGCTTTTTTCTCTTCTTTCTTTGGCATTTCTCCGTAGTATGCTTTCAGATAGATATCTTTCAGCTCGGATACAAGTGGATATCTCGGGTTAGCGCCGGTGCACTGGTCATTGAAGGCCTGCTCGGACATCTCATCCAGAGTCTCCAGGAAGTATTTCTCATCTACGCCGTAGTCACGGATTGTAGGCATGATCTCGATTGTCTTCATCAGGTCATCCAGTTTAGCAAGAAGTTTTTCGAATACTTCTGTATCGTTCTTGCCTGTAAGACCTACAGAACGGCCGATCTCAGCATAGCGGGCAAGTGTCTTCGGATACTGATACTGTGGGAAGGTACCCATCTTGGTCGGAACCTCAGCGCTGTTGTAACGCATAACATCCAGAAGAACAACTGCGTTTGCGATACCGTGTGGCAGGTGATGGAAAGCACCAAGTTTGTGAGCGAGAGAGTGGTTCACGCCGAGGAATGCATTGGCGAATGCAAGACCTGCCATGCAGGAAGCGTTAGCCATATGATCTCTTGCTTCTACATCGTTGCCATCTTTGTATGCACGTGGCAGATACTCAAATACCAGTTTGATTGCTTTCAGTGCAAGACCATCTGTGTAATCGGAAGCCATCATGGAAACGTAAGCCTCGATGGCATGTGTCATAACGTCGATACCGGAAGCACGGGTCAGTCCCTTCGGTGCGCTCATCATGTTGTTGGTATCTACGATCGCCATATCCGGAAGGAGCTCGTAGTCAGCCAGCGGCCATTTAACGCCGGTATCCTGATCTGTGATGATGGCGAAAGGTGTAACCTCGGAACCTGTACCGGAAGATGTCGGGATTGCTACGAAGTAAGCTTTTTTACCCATCTTCGGGAAGGTGTAAACTCTCTTACGGATATCCAGGAAGTCCATGGACATATCGGAGAAGTCAGCGTCCGGATTCTCATAAAGCATCCACATAACCTTGCCGGCATCCATTGCGGAACCACCACCAAGAGCGATGATGCAGTCAGGCTCAAATGCTGTCATAGCTTTGGCACCTGCTTTTGCGGAAGCGAGAGATGGATCTGGTGCTACATCAGAGAAGCATGTATGAACGATGCCCATCTGATCCAGTTTATCTTCGATTGGTTTGGTGTAACCGTTCTTGTAGAGGAAGGAGTCTGTTACGATGAAGCAGCGTTTCTTGCCCATAACAGTACCGAGCTCATCAAGAGCAACCGGCATACAGCCTTTCTTAAAGTAAACCTTTTCCGGTGTTCTCATCCAGAGCATATTCTCTCTCCTTTCAGCAACAGTCTTGGTATTGAGAAGGTGTTTAACACCAACGTTCTCGGATACGGAGTTACCGCCCCAGGAACCGCAGCCAAGAGTGAGGGATGGAGCAAGTTTGAAGTTGTAAAGGTCACCGATACCACCCTGGGAAGAAGGAGTATTGATAAGGATACGGCAGGTCTTCATAGCTGCCTCGAATTTATCCATCTTCTCTGTCTCATTTACGTTGATGTAGAGGGAAGATGTATGGCCATAGCCGCCGTCTGCAACAAGACGCTCAGCTTTTGCGATAGCATCGTCAAAATTCTTAGCCTTGTACATAGCAAGTACAGGGGAAAGTTTCTCATGTGCGAATTCCTCGCTGATATCAACGGACTCAACCTCACCGATGAGGATCTTGGTCTCAGCCGGTACAGTAACGCCTGCCATCTCAGCGATGGTAGCAGCTTTCTGTCCTACGATCTTGGCATTCAGCGCACCGTTGATGAGGATTGTCTTTCTGACTTTCTCGATCTCGTCTTTCTTAAGGAAGTAGCATCCTCTGTAAAGGAACTCTTCTTTAACTTCTTTATAAATGCTCTCCAGAACAGTTACGGACTGCTCGGAAGCGCAGATCATACCATTGTCAAATGTCTTGGAGTGGATAATGGAGTTAACTGCAAGACGGATATCTGCACTGTCATCAATGATGGCAGGTGTATTTCCAGGTCCAACACCAACAGCCGGTTTACCAGAGGAGTAAGCTGCCTTAACCATTCCAGGACCACCAGTTGCAAGGATGATATCAGCGTTCTGCATTACCATGTTGGTAAGATCAAGGCTCGGGATATCGATCCATCCGATGATTCCTTCCGGTGCACCTGCAGCAACAGCAGCTTCCAGAACAACTTTCGCTGCTTCAATCGTAGATTTCTTAGCTCGCGGATGCGGGCTGATGATGATCGCGTTACGTGTTTTCAGGGAAATAAGAGATTTATAGATTGCTGTGGAAGTCGGGTTGGTTGTCGGGATAACTGCGGCAATCAGTCCTACAGGCTCCAGGATCTTCTTGATTCCGTATGCCTTGTCTTCTTCTACAACACCACATGTCTGTGTGTTCTTGTATGCGTTGTAAACATACTCTGCTGCGTAATGGTTCTTGATAACCTTGTCTTCCATGATACCCATGCCTGTTTCCTCAACAGCCATTTTGGCAAGTGGGATACGCATTTTGTCAGCGGCAGTAGCAGCTGCCTTAAAGATCTTGTCAACCTGCTCCTGTGTGTAGGTAGCGAAGATCTTCTGTGCTTCTTTCATTGCAGCCATTTTCGCGGTCAGGGCTTCTGGAGTGTCGATGATGGTAGGGATAGTTTCTTTCTTTGCCATGTGGAATCCTCCTGTTTTCATATGATAATGATCTGTGGTTCTGCGGGCCTGTTTTTTTCGCCGGCAGATGCTGCAGAGTTTTTGTAAGTCCCCGCGCTGCGTTTCTTTGTTGATTCAATCTGATTGAATTTTCTGTTTCGATGATTATATAGTATCAAAATTCAGAAAAAAACGCAAATTCTGAATTTTGCCGCTATGTGCAAAATGACGAACAGAAAATCAGGGGAAAATACTGTAAATTTCACTCCGCAGAACGCTGAATTATTGAAAAATCCTTTCAAAAAAATCTTTAAATTCAGCACTGTGCACAAAAAACATGTTAAATATTTGTCAGCACTGACAAAAAACATGCACACATATGAGGGGCGGGCAAAAGATAAAACGTATCATGCAGTTAAAACATTAACGTTAAACTTTTGTCAATCAATCATGAACACATTATAATTTAACAGATTCCAGACGTCAATAGCGAATATGATAAATAATTAACGAAAATAACGAAGAATTTTGATAAATAATTCACAAAAATATCATATCGCGGTAAAGTGCCAAACCATAAGAAATAAAAAAACTTGGAATTATTTGAGTTTTCAGAATAATTTAAAACAATTTTTTCGCTCAGACCGTGGAGAAAAGGGCAGATAGCTGTCAGAAAACTGCAATCCGGGACAACCAGGAGATTTTTTACATAAAAAAATGCCATATGGGAACGAATGTCCCATATGGCAGTGGAATAAAACGTGTTAAAGATATATCCGGATTTTTTTTAACTGTAAAACGTTGTCAGATTCCAGTAAAAAATCAATAACTGGTCAAAAATGATCAGCTCTTGCGGAATGCAGCACGTTTTCTGTCCCTGGAATCCAGAATACGTTTACGGATACGAAGGCTTGTCGGTGTTACCTCAAGAAGCTCATCCTGGTCGATGAACTCGATGGCCTGCTCAAGACTTAAGATTCTTGGCGGAACAAGCTTCAGTGCGTCATCTGCAGAAGAGGAACGGGTGTTGGTGAGGTGTTTGGTCTTGCAGACATTCAGCTCGATATCCTCAGCTTTTCCGTTCTGTCCGATAACCATACCGCTGTAAACCTTCTCGCCAGATCCGACGAAGAGAGTACCACGCTCCTGAGCGGAGAAAAGACCGTAAGTTACAGTCTCGCCTGCCTCGAAAGCGATGAGGGAACCCTGTTTACGGTACGGGAAGTCTCCCTTGTATGGTGCGTATCCGTCAAACATGGTGTTCAGGATACCGGTACCCTTGGTGGAGGTAAGGAATTCGTTACGGAATCCGATCAGTCCACGGGAAGGGATGGAGAACTCAAGACGTACAGTTCCGTCGCTTGCTGTACTCATACCCTGAAGCTCACCTTTACGCTCGCTGAGTTTCTGGATGATAGTACCGGAAAATTCTTCCGGAACGTCAACATATGCGATCTCAATCGGCTCCAGTTTACGTCCGCGCTCGTCTGTGTGATAGAGAACCTCCGGTTTGCTGACTGCAAACTCGTATCCCTCACGGCGCATGTTCTCAATAAGAACGGAAAGGTGAAGCTCACCACGTCCGGAAACCTTGAAGCACTCGGTTGTATCTGTGTCTTCCACACGAAGGCTGACGTCTGTGTTCAGCTCACGGTAGAGACGGTCACGAAGGTGACGGGAAGTGATGTATTTACCTTCCTGTCCTGCAAGCGGGCTGTCGTTTACAAGGAAGTTCATGGAGATTGTAGGCTCGGAAATCTTCTGGAACGGAATGGACTCCGGGTTGTCTCCTGCACAGAGTGTATCACCGATGTGGATATCTGCGATACCGGAGATTGCAACGATGGCTCCGATGGTAGCGCTCTTAACTTCAACCTTGTTCAGACCGTCAAACTCGTAGAGTTTGCTGATCTTTACGCGCTCGTGTTTGTCTGGGTCATGATGGTTCAGAAGCATCAGCTCCTGGTTTACGGAAATGGTTCCGCGCTCAACCTTACCGACACCGATACGGCCTACATACTCATTGTAGTCGATGGTGCTGATAAGAACCTGTGTATCTCCGTCCGGATCTCCCTCCGGAGCAGGAATTGCATCAAGGATGGTTTCAAAAAGCGGAGCCATATTCTCAGGTTTATCCTCAAGGTTACGAACTGCATAGCCGGCTTTTGCGGAGGCATACAGGAACGGGCAGTCCAGCTGCTCGTCGGATGCATCCAGATCCATGAGAAGTTCCAGAACTTCGTCCACAACTTCTTCCGGACGTGCTTCCGGACGGTCGATCTTGTTGATGCAGACAATAACATGCAGGTTCAGTTCGAGAGCTTTACGAAGTACAAACTTAGTCTGAGGCATGGCACCCTCGAAGGCGTCCACAAGAAGAATAACGCCGTCTACCATCTTCAGCACACGCTCTACCTCGCCGCCGAAGTCCGCATGGCCTGGAGTGTCGATGATATTGATTTTTACACCCTTGTAATGAACTGCGGTGTTTTTGGAGAGAATCGTAATGCCGCGCTCACGCTCAATATCGTTGGAGTCCATGACACGTTCCTGGACTTCCTGGTTCTCACGGAAAACACCGCTCTGTTTCAAAAGCTCGTCAACAAGTGTTGTTTTACCGTGATCGACATGGGCGATAATGGCCACGTTACGAACATCTTCACGCTTGGTCTTCATATAATCCAAATCCTTTCTTTCCATATATAAGTAATCTTTTTGTTAAAAATGATGTCCAAATTTACAGTTTATCACATTTTCGTGAGATTACAAGATATAAAAAAATATTTTTACTTTTTCATTTTCCAGACATATTATACCCCAAATGCACATACATTGGTATAGACGAAATACACGAAGAGGAAGGAGAGCTACTTATTATGGCAGATAAAATTATTGAAAACAATCAGGTATCGGTTATGGGGCGCATTGCCACCGGATTTACCTTCAGCCATCAGGTTTTTGGAGAAGGTTTTTATATGATGGATATTCTGGTAAAACGTCTCAGCGATTCGGAGGACAGGATTCCGGTGATGGTGTCCGAGCGGCTGATCGATATCACCCAGGACTATGTTGGGGAGTATATCGAGATCCATGGACAGTTCCGGTCCTATAACCGTCATGAGGAAAAGAGAAACAGACTTGTGCTTTCGGTATTTGCCAGGGAAGTGAAATTTGTGGAAGAGGGAGAGGAATCCATACCGGTCAATCAGATTTTTCTGGACGGGTATATCTGCAAACCGCCTGTATACAGAAAAACTCCGCTTGGAAGGGAGATTGCAGATCTTCTGATGGCAGTCAACCGTCCTTATGGAAAATCCGATTACATACCATGCATATGCTGGGGAAGAAATGCAAGATATGCTTCGGCTTTTGAAGTAGGCGGACATGTGTTGATCTGGGGCAGAATTCAGAGCAGGGAATATATGAAACGAATCAGTGAAAATGAGACAGAAAAAAGGATAGCCTATGAAGTTTCGGTAAGTAAATTGGAATATGTTGAGTAACATTGGACAGGTTATGGAATATTGGTGGGAACATTAAGGTAACACTTGCATTTCCATCCAATCTGCGGTAATATAAGAAAAATTAAAAAAATGGGGAATTACCGGTTTCACTAACAGTAAGAGGAAGAATCATGGAAAGAGAAATAACAGAGGTTTATTGCGGGAACGGGAAAGGAAAGACGACACTGGCTGTCGGCCAGGCTTTGCGTTTTGCCGCACAGGGAAAAAGTGTGATTATCATACAGTTTCTCAAGGGCAGGGAACGCAGAGAACTGGATTTTCTTGAGGAACTGGATAATCTTGATTTCAAGATTTTCCGTTTCGAAAAAATGGACACCTGCTATAATGACCTGAGTGAGCAGGAAAAGGCAGAAGAGAGAACCAATATCCTCAACGGCCTTAATTTTGCACGGAAGGTAATTGCTACCGGAGAGTGTGATTTTCTGCTGCTGGATGAAATCCTCGGGCTTATGGATAAAGGAATCGCTCCAGTTGAGACGATCATCGATATGCTTAAGCAGAAGGATGAAAGTATGCACATAGTTATGACCGGACGCTGGCTTCCGGAAGCACTGAAACCATATGTGGACAGTGTTACCACAATGACAACAGAGCTGACTGGCCAGGAACGGGAATAAGCAACAGTTCACAGAAGAAAGAAGGAGGAAGACAAATGGCAATTTTTAAAGGAACAGGCGTTGCAATCGTAACACCTATGCATGAAGACGGTAAGGTAAATTATGAGAAACTTGAGGAGATCCTTGAGGATCAGATCGCGAACAGCACAGACGCCATCGTTATCTGCGGAACAACAGGAGAATCTTCTACTCTGACACACGGAGAGCACCTTCAGACAATCAAGTTCACAATTGATAAAGTTAACAAACGTGTGCCTGTAATCGCAGGAACAGGTTCCAATTGTACAGAGACAGCAATCATGATGTCCAAGGAAGCAGCTTCCTATGGTGCAGACGCTCTTCTTATTGTAACACCTTATTATAACAAGGCTACACAGAAGGGACTTATCGCTCATTACACAGCAATTGCCAATGCAGTTCCGGAAACTCCGCTCATCATGTACAATGTACCGAGCCGTACAGGCTGCAACATCCAGCCGGCTACAGCAGCTTACCTTGCAAAGAATGTAAAGAACATCGTCGGAATCAAGGAAGCAACAGGAGATCTTTCCCAGATTGCCAAGATGATGTCTCTGGCAGACGGACAGCTTGAGCTTTACTCCGGAAACGATGATCAGGTACTTCCGATTCTTTCTCTTGGCGGACTTGGTGTTATTTCCGTACTTTCCAACGTTGCACCGAAGTTTACACATGACATGGTCATGAAATATTTCGACGGTGACACCAAGGGAGCAACAGAGGATCAGCTGAAAGCTCTTCCGCTGATCAACGCACTGTTCAGCGAAGTAAATCCGATTCCTGTTAAGACAGCTATGAACCTTATGGGAATGAACGTAGGACCGCTTCGTATGCCACTTTGCGAGATGGAAGAAGACACAAAGGCAGCTCTTGCAAAAGAGATCGAGAAATTCGGCCTTAAGCTTGCGAAATAATCAGACTGTAAGCGGAAGGTAAAGGAGAATATACTATGGTAAAAATCATCATGCATGGCTGTAACGGACATATGGGCCAGGTAATCAGCGGTATCGTGGAGAAAGATCCGGATGCAGAGATCGTGGCAGGTATCGACATTGCAGACCAGGGAAAAAACAGCTATCCGGTATTCACTGATATTGACGCATGCCAGGTAGAGGCAGATGCGATCATTGATTTTTCTTCTGCAAAAGCAACAGACAAGCTTCTTGAGTACAGTGCCGCACGCCAGATTCCGGTTGTTCTCTGCAGCACAGGCTTAAGTGAGGAGCAGCTTGCAAAAGTAGAAGAAACATCCAAGAAAGTAGCAGTGCTGAAATCTGCTAACATGTCTCTTGGTATCAATACACTTCTGAAACTCGTTCAGGATGCTGCCAAGGTTCTTGCAACTGCAGGATTTGACATGGAGATCGTTGAGAAACATCACCGCCTGAAAGTTGACGCACCAAGTGGTACCGCACTTGCACTGGCAGACAGCATTAATGAAGCTATGGACAACAAGTATCATTATGTATATGACCGCAGCCAGAAACGTGAAAAACGTGATGACAAGGAGATCGGTATTTCCGCAGTCCGCGGTGGAACCATCGTAGGTGAGCATGAGATCATTTTTGCAGGCCAGGACGAAGTGATCGAGTTTAAGCATACCGCATATTCTAAGGCTATTTTTGGAAAAGGCGCTGTAGAAGCAGCTAAATTCCTTGCAGGTAAACCGGCAGGACGTTACGATATGAGTGACGTGATCGGTTGATTTTGACAGAATGAGCTATAACAGAATAAAATACAGATAATGAAAGACGGGTTTCGTGTAAAAGCGTAGCCCGTCTTTTTTTGAATGAAATTGTGAAGCAATTTCATTCATGAGCAAGTAGTGGAACGGAATGCGAATGTCCGTGTTACAGTATTTTTGAAATTTTTGCCAGGATAGAATGCTGGAAAAAGTGACATATTAGGAATACAGAATTTTTCAGAAAAAGGAGAAGATCATATGAAAAAATGGAAGGCGATTCTTTTTGGCACTATGCTCACCCTGTCTCTGTGTACATTTACAGCCTGTGGTACAGAGGTAAACAATGCGGATGAAACTGTGGACGAAAAAAATAAAGATGAGAAAGATAAGAAAAAAGATACAAACGAAAATACTGCCACAGAAAATGAAATTATGGAAGACGAGACAGACAATGACGGTGTGATGGACGATGGCGGGATCATCGAAGATTCTGGTACAGATAACAACGAGATGGCCGGTGGAAATGTTACCGTAACGCCGACAGGAGACGGGAATAACGGAACAGCAGCGCCCGGAACTACAGACACAAATGGAACCGGAAATGACGGAACCGTATCCGGTGAGCTGGGTGACAGTGTGAAGGATCTGGGCGACGGCGTAGGTAATGCGGTGGATGATATCGGCAATGCAGTAGGGAATGCAGTAGAGGGCAGATAAGGTTACGGGACATTTTGTGACCAGCAGTTGTGAGGTAATCTGCTGCTACAGATATTTTAACACAGCATTGCATAAAACTGTTACAGATGCTATGATCAGTGCATGGAAAGAAAACGGAGGACAGGATTATGAAATTCAGACCATGCATTGATATACATAACGGAAAAGTAAAACAGATTGTAGGAGGAAGCCTGAAAGATCAGGGTGACCAGGCAGCAGAAAATTTTGTGTCAGAGCAGGATGCGGCATTTTATGCGGAGCTTTACAAGAAGGCCGGCTTAAAAGGTGGTCATGTGATTCTTCTGAATGGAAAAGATTCTCCAAACTATGAAGCGACAAAAGCCCAGGCACTTCTTGCCCTGAAAAAATATCCCGGAGGACTTCAGATCGGGGGTGGGATCTGTCCGGAGAATGCGGCGGAGTATCTGGAGGCCGGCGCCAGCCATGTGATCGTAACTTCCTACGTATTCAAAAACGGAGTGATATCCTGGGAAAATCTGGAGAAGATCCGGGATGCAGCAGGAAAAGAACATCTTGTACTGGACTTAAGCTGCCGCAAAAAAGACGGTAATTATTATATTGTCACAGACCGCTGGCAGAAATTTACAGAAGAGATCGTGACACTGGAACTGATGGAAAAGCTTGGAAGTTACTGTGATGAATTTCTGGTCCATGCAGTGGATGTGGAGGGAAAGGCTCATGGTGTTGAGACAGAACTTGCGGAACTTCTGGGACAGTATACAGCTCATCCGGTAACTTATGCAGGCGGTGTCGGCTCCATGGCAGATATTGAGGAACTTCGAAGGGCAGGACAGGGAAGACTGGACGTGACTGTTGGCAGTGCCCTGGATATTTTTGGCGGAAGCATACCATTTGAAGTTCTGGCAGAGATGAAGTAGAATAGTTGCATATTCATGATAAAAAAATCCTTTTGCAGGAATATATTGAATAAATTCAGAAAAAATTTGTGAAATTTTTGAAAAGTGATGTTAAAATTCAACTTAATGTGTTATAATAGCAACATAAAACAGCAAAGGGGATGGAAGTCATGAAATTTATTATTAGTGGAAAGAATATAGCAGTAACAGAAGGACTTAAAACAGCTGTTGAGGACAAGCTTGGTAAACTTGAAAGGTATTTCACTCCTGAAACTGAGATTTCAGTAACCTTAAGCGTTGAGAAGGATCGCCAGAAGATCGAGGTAACAATTCCTGTGAAAGGTAGCATTATCCGTTCCGAGCAGGTAAGCAATGATATGTATGTATCCATCGATCTGGTTGAAGAGGTAATTGAGCGTCAGCTTCGTAAATACAAGAACAAGATCGTTGACAAGCAGCAGGAATCCACAAACTTCCAGAAAGCATACCTTGATAAGGATTATGAAGAGGATGAGGAAGTTAAGATCATCCGTACCAAGAAATTCGGAATCAAACCAATGTATCCGGAAGATGCATGCGTACAGATGGAGCTTCTTGGACATAATTTCTTTGTATTCTTCAATGCTGAGACAGAGCAGGTTAACGTAGTTTACAAACGTAAAGGTAATACTTACGGACTGATCGAGCCGGAGTTTTAGGCGGAAGTCTCTGTGAGAAGATCATGAGTGAATGATCTTTTATAAAAACTGAATATTGAACGTATAAGAATGGCTTCGGGAATCTGCGTGGAAAATCTGCAGATTCCCGGAGCTTTTTTCAGGGCAGAAGAACAGTTCCGGACACGATTTGTTAATTAATTGTTCATTGTTTTTATAACTGGAAAGTGGTAGAATATATACCATATGTGATCTGGATATCAACAGAGAACTGGAATGATTATGATGATTGGAACGAACAGTGTCCTGGAATGATCCTGAATCGGATAGATGAGAGACTTAAACGTCCTATTTCGAATAAAATGATTGGAGCAGAAACATGAATGTTTTTTCAAAAGTATTTGGAACCCGCAGCCAGCGTGAGGTAAAGCGTATCATGCCGCTGGTTGAGAAAACCGAGAGCTATCAGTCCCAGATGCAGCAGCTTACCGACGAGCAGTTACGGGACAAGACCAGAGAATATAAGAAACGTCTTGCAGAAGGTGCAACACTGGATGATCTTCTTCCGGAGGCATTTGCCACTGTACGTGAGGCAGCCAAGCGTGTACTTGGAATGGAGCATTACCGTGTACAGATCATCGGTGGTATCATCCTGCACCAGGGCCGTATCGCCGAGATGAAAACAGGTGAAGGTAAAACTCTTGTTTCCACACTTCCTGCATACCTGAATGCCCTTGAGGGAAAAGGTGTCCATATCGTAACCGTCAACGACTATCTGGCTAAACGAGATGCCGAGTGGATGGGTAAAGTCCATGAGTTCCTTGGCCTGACTGTAGGTGTGGTACTCAACGACATGAAACCGGAAGAGCGTCGTGCTGCATACGGATGTGATATCACATACGTTACCAACAACGAACTTGGATTCGATTACCTTCGTGACAACATGGTTATCTATAAAGAACAGCTTGTTCAGAGAGATCTTCACTACTGTATCATCGATGAGATCGACTCCGTCCTGATCGATGAGGCACGTACACCGCTGATCATTTCCGGACAGAGTGGAAAATCCACCAAGCTTTATGAAGTGTGCGATATCCTTGCACAGCAGCTGGAGCGTGGTGAGGCCAGCCATGAGATGACCAAGATGGCAGCCATTATGGGTGAGGAAGTTATCGAGACCGGTGACTTCGTTGTAAATGAGAAAGATAAGATTGTCAACCTTACCGAGCAGGGTATCAAGAAGGTTGAGAAATTCTTTAATATCGAGAACCTGGCAGATCCGGAGAATCTGGAGATCCAGCATAACATCATCCTTGCACTTCGTGCACATAACCTGATGCATAAAGATCAGGATTATGTAGTGAAAGATGATGAGATTCTGATCGTTGATGAGTTTACCGGACGTATCATGCCGGGCCGTCGTTACTCTGATGGTCTTCATCAGGCAATCGAGGCGAAAGAGCATGTTAAGGTTAAGAGAGAGAGTAAGACTCTTGCAACCATCACCTTCCAGAACTTCTTTAACAAATATGACAAAAAAGGCGGTATGACCGGTACAGCCCTTACTGAGGAGAAAGAGTTCCGTGATATCTACGGCATGGACGTTGTAGAGATTCCGACCAACCGTGTGGTACAGCGTAAAGACCTTGATGATGCCGTTTACATGACAAAGAAAGAGAAATTCAATGCCGTTGTAGAGGCAGTTAAGGAAGCTCACGCAAAACATCAGCCGGTACTGGTTGGTACGATCACCATCGAGACTTCCGAACTTCTCAGCAGAATGCTGAAGAGAGAGGGAATCCCGCATAACGTACTGAATGCCAAGTTCCATGAGCTTGAGGCTGAGATCGTAGCACAGGCAGGACAGGCAGATGCCGTTACCATCGCAACCAACATGGCAGGCCGTGGTACCGATATCAAGCTTGACGATGTGGCAAGAGAGGCCGGCGGTCTGAAGATCATCGGTACTGAGCGTCATGAGTCAAGACGTATTGATAACCAGCTCCGTGGACGTTCCGGACGACAGGGAGATCCGGGTGAATCCCGTTTCTACATTTCTCTTGAGGATGACCTGATGCGTCTGTTCGGTTCCGAGAGACTGATGAAAGTGTTCACATCCCTTGGCGTTGAGGAGAATGAGCAGATCGAGCATAAGATGCTTTCCAATGCCATCGAGAAAGCACAGGAGAAGATCGAGTTCAACAACTTCGGAATCCGTAAAAATCTTCTCGACTATGACCAGGTTAACAATGAGCAGAGAGAGATCATCTACGAGGAGCGTCGTCAGGTACTTGACGGTGAGAACATGCGTGATGCCATCTATAAGATGATCACAGATATCGTAGACAGCATGACAGATATGTGCTTCTCAGATGATATGGATTCTTCGGAGTGGGATCTTGATGAGTTCAATACTGCGATCACTCCGATCATCCCGATCCACCCTCTGACTGCAGAGAAGGTAAAAGGTCATAAGAAAGACGAGATCAAGCACATCGTGAAGGAAGAGGCTGTGAAGCTTTATGAAGCGAAAGAGGCAGAGTTCCCGGAACCGGAGCAGCTTCGTGAGCTTGAACGAGTAGTTCTTCTGAAATGTATCGACAGCAAGTGGATGGATCACATCGACGACATGGAGATGCTCCGTCAGGGTATCGGCCTGATGGCATATGGCCAGAGAGACCCGGTTGTTGAGTACAAGATGAGCGCATTCGAGATGTTCAACAACATGATCAGTTCTATCCAGGAAGATACCGTACGTATGCTGTATCATGTTCACGTAGAGCAGAAGATCGAGCGTGAGCAGGTTGCCAAGGTAACCGGCACAAACAAAGATGACAGCGCCGGCCCGAAGAAACCGGTTCAGCGAAAAGAAGATAAAGTATATCCAAACGATCCATGCCCATGTGGAAGCGGCAAGAAATATAAACAGTGCTGCGGACGTAAGGCAGCTAAGATCTGAGAATGAAGATAAAAATAGTCTCACCTGATGATATGGTGGGGCTATTTTTGTATAAGAGCAGAGAAAGGATGTGGTTGTATGGCAGTTATAAAAACAGCAATTCTTCAGACACACGTATATATGGATAAATCCCGTAACATCACTCAGGCAGCGGAAATTCTTGCCCGTCCGGAACTTCAGGGAATCGACCTGGCAGTTCTGCCCGAAATGTTCTGCTGTCCCTACGAGAACAAATACTTTCCTGAGTATGCGGAAGCCGAAGGTGGGGATACCTGGGAAAAATGTTCCAGGCTGGCAGCAGAGCGTGGAATTTATCTCATAGCCGGAAGTATGCCGGAGAGAGACAAAGCCGGTCGTATTTACAACACATCCTATGTTTTTGACAGAAATGGGCATCAGATCGGGAAACACCGGAAAATGCATCTTTTTGACATTGATGTAAAAGGTGGCCAGTATTTTAAAGAATCGGATACCCTGACACCGGGAGATCAGGTGACAGTTTTTGACACAGAATTCGGAAAGATGGGCCTTTGCATCTGCTACGATTTCCGGTTCCCGGAACTTGCCAGGCTGATGGTGGACCAGGGCGCAGAGGTGATCATCGTGCCGGCTGCTTTTAACATGACAACAGGGCCTCTCCACTGGGAGCTGATGTTCCGTCAGAGAGCTGTGGACAACCAGGTATACACCATCGGAGCCGCACCTGCCAGAGATCTGAACGCCGGATACCATTCCTGGGGCCATTCCATTGCCGCAGATCCCTGGGGAAAAGTCCTCATGGAAATGGAAGAAAAGCCTGACGTGAAGGTTGTGGAACTGGATCTGGATGAAGTAAAAAAAGTCCGGGAACAGCTGCCGCTTCTGAAGCACCGAAGAGGGGATATCTATAAACTGTCGCAGATAAAATAGAAACGTCAGGACCACGTTTTCGTTGTAATTTCCATGGTCATATGGTATTGTATAAGACAGGCAGGAATTCCTGCATCAATATATAGAAAGAAGGTGAAGCTGTGGTTGAGTTAGATCAGTTCAAGAGTATTCTTGCAACATACACAGAGCCATTAGTGGAAGTGAGGGATTCACTTTGACCTCGCTAACAAAGAGCAGAAGGTCGAAGAATTAGAGCGCGAGATGGAAGCGCCTGATTTCTGGGATAATGCAGAAGTATCTCAGATGAAAATGAAACAGTTAAAGAGTCTCAAGGATGACATTGAGACATACCATAATCTGGAAACACAGATGGAAGATATGGAAACCATGATCGAGATGGGATATGAGGAGAATGATCCGGAGATCATCCCTGAGATCCAGGAAATGCTGGACGAATTCCAGGCAAGCTTTGACAGCATCCGTGTGAAGACACTTCTTTCCGGAGAGTACGACGGAGAGAATGCCATCATCAAGCTGAACGCAGGAGCCGGTGGAACAGAAGCATGCGACTGGTGCGGAATGCTTTACCGTATGTACAGCAGATGGGCGGAGAAAAAAGGATTTGCACTGGAAGTACTGGATTACCTTGACGGTGATGAGGCCGGTGTGAAATCCGTAACCTTCCAGGTAAACGGAGAGAACGCCTACGGTTATCTGAAATCCGAGAAAGGTGTTCACCGTCTTGTACGTATTTCCCCGTTTAATGCGGCAGGAAAGAGACAGACATCTTTTGTATCCTGCGATGTTATGCCGGATATCAAGAAAGATCTGGACGTTGAGATCAATGACGATGATATCCGTATTGATACCTACCGAAGCAGCGGTGCCGGTGGACAGCATATCAACAAGACATCCTCTGCGATCCGTATCACCCATTTCCCTACAGGAATCGTGGTACAGTGCCAGAATGAACGTTCTCAGCACATGAACAAGGATAAGGCCATGCAGATGCTGAAGGCCAAACTGTATCTTCTGAAACAGCAGGAGGCTGAGGAGAAACTTTCCGGCATTCGAGGCGAAGTGACAGATATCGGCTGGGGAAACCAGATCCGTTCCTATGTCCTGCAGCCATACACCATGGTAAAAGACCATAGAACCAATGAAGAAACCGGTAATGTTGACGCAGTTCTGGACGGTGGCATTGACCTCTTTATCAATGCATACCTGAAATGGATCGCGCTGGCGAAAAAGAAAGAATAACATTACTGTCACGGAACCCCATAAAGACAGAGAAAAGGACTCCGCAGGCAAAAAAGCGCTTGTGGAGTTTCTTTTATTATGATAATATATCTTTTGTACAAAAACAGTTGTCTTTATGAAACGGACAGAAAGGTTGCTGCACACAATGTGAACAGCAACTAGAGAGGTTGCTATGCAGAAACAGGTTGAGAAGAAAAAATACTATGTAGTAAGAGAGAGGGCAGTGCCGGAAGTACTTCTTAAGGTTGTTGAGGCCAAGAGGCTGCTGGAATCCAACCGTGTGGCTACTGTTCAGGAAGCTGCTGAAAAGACCGGGATCAGCCGCAGCTCTTTTTACAAATATAAGGACGATATTTTTCCTTTCCACGAGGAGACCAGGGGAAAGACCATCACCTTTATCATTCAGATGGACGACGAGCCGGGACTTTTATCAATGGTGCTGCAGACGATTGCCCGTTTTCACGGTAATATCCTGACCATACATCAGAGTATTCCCATTAACGGAGTTGCAACACTGACGCTGAGCGTTGACATCCTTCCGGGAGAAGGCGACGCAGAAGCTATGGTGGAGGATATTGAACAGAGAGACGGTATACACTATTTGAAAATTTTAGGCAGGGAGTAAGCATATGATAAACATAGCAGTATTAGGCTACGGTACAGTAGGAAGCGGAGTTGTTGAAGTAATCAACACCAATCATGAGAGCATTAACAAAAGAGCCGGAGATGAGATCAACATCAAATACGTTCTCGATTTAAGAGATTTTCCGGGAGATCCGGTTGAGAAAGTTCTGGTTCATGATTATGAAGTGATCGTAAACGATCCAGAAGTGGATATTGTCGTTGAGGTTATGGGCGGGATCGAGCCTGCTTATACCTTTGTAAAAAGAGCTCTTCAGGCAGGAAAGAGTGTAAGCACATCCAATAAGGCCCTGGTAGCCAAACATGGTTCCGAGCTTATGGAGATCGCCAGGGAAAAAAATATCAACTTCCTTTTTGAGGCAAGCTGTGGCGGCGGTATCCCGATCATCCGTGCGCTGAATTCTTCACTGACAGCAGATGAGATCGATGAGATCACAGGAATCCTCAACGGAACAACCAACTACATGCTTTACAAGATGAGCACAGAGAACTGTGATTTTGACACTGTTCTGAAAGAGGCTCAGGCGAAGGGTTACGCAGAGGCAGATCCCACTGCAGATGTAGAGGGTGCTGACGCATGCCGTAAGATCGCCATCCTTTCTTCCCTTGCATACGGAAAATTCCTGAATTACGAGAATATTTATACAGAAGGAATCACAAAGATCACACCGGCAGACATGGAATATGCGAAAGAACTTGGCATGACCATTAAACTTCTTGCCACAAGCCGCAGAGTTGGAGATTCCTTCTATGCGATGGTAGCGCCGTTCCTGGTAGGACAGGAGAGCCCGCTCTACAGTGTAAATGATGTATTCAACGCAGTATTTGTACACGGAAATGTTCTTGGAGACGCCATGTTCTACGGAAGTGGAGCAGGTAAACTTCCAACTGCCAGCGCAGTAGTGGCTGACGTTGTAGATGAGGCAAAACATCTCCATAGAAACATCATGACAAACTGGAGCAGCTATGCTCTGGAACTCATGGATATGGATGAAGTAGAGGGACGCTTCTTTGTACGTGTGTCTGATACGACTATGGATGAAGTAGAAAAAGCTTTCGGTGATGTACAGACTATCGAGCCGGATGACCTTCCGGACGAATTCGGATTTATTACACCGGTGATGAAGCAGGCTGAATATAAAGAGAAGATCAGTAAGCTTACCGGAAAAGTACTGGCAATGATCCGCGTAAAGGATTGATGCCTGAGGAGAAATAAGAACATGTTAATCGTAAAAAAATTCGGCGGTACTTCTGTGGCAAACAAAGAGCGTATCTTTAATGTTGCCAGAAGATGTATCGAAGATTATAAAAAAGGAAACGACGTGGTGGTCGTGCTTTCCGCAATGGGTAAATATACCGATGAGCTGATCACCATGGCGAAAGATATCAACGACAAACCTCCGAAACGTGAGATGGATATGCTTTTTACCATCGGAGAACAGATGTCGGTAGCACTGATGGCCATGGCTATGGACAGCCTGGGAGTACCGTCAGTTTCCCTGAATGCATTTCAGGTGGCTATGCACACAACAAGCGCACACGGCAGTGCCCGTCTGAAAAAGATCGATGCCGCACGTATCCGCAGAGAACTGGATAACCGCAGAATTGTTGTGGTTACAGGATTCCAGGGCATTGATAAATATAATGATTACACCACACTTGGCCGTGGAGGTTCGGATACCACAGCCGTAGCTCTTGCAGCAGCGCTTCATGCAGATGCCTGTGAGATCTATACCGATGTGGATGGCGTTTATACTGCTGACCCCCGTAAGGTTCCGAAAGCCCGCAAGCTTAAGGAGATCACTTACGATGAGATGCTGGATCTGGCAACTCTGGGTGCGGGAGTGCTTCATAACCGTTCTGTGGAGATGGCGAAGAAATACGGTGTACCGCTAGTGGTACGTTCCAGTCTCAACAACAGCGAAGGAACTGTGGTAAAGGAGGAAGTAACAGTGGAGAGAATGCTGATCAGCGGTGTTGCTCTGGATACAGATGCAGTACGTATTGCTGTGATCGGACTTAAAGATTCACCAGGAGTAGCATTTAAGCTTTTTGATACCCTGGCCAAGAAAAATATCAATGTGGATATGATCCTTCAGTCTATCGGCCGTGCCGGAACCAAGGATATTTCCTTTACTGTTGATAAAAATGATCTGGACGATGCAATGGCAGTCCTGGAATCCAACCAGGCACGCATCGGCTATGATGAGCTTCATGCGGAGAAAAACATCGCCAAACTTTCCATCGTGGGAGCTGGTATGATGAGTAATCCGGGTGTTGCCGCAAAAATGTTCGAGAGCCTTTATAATGAGGGCGTGAACATCAATATGATCGCGACATCTGAGATCCGTGTGACTGTTCTCATCAATGAGAAAGATGGCGTACGTGCCATGAATGCGGTACATGATGCGTTTAATCTTGCAGATTAAACAAAATAAGAAATGAATGACAGGGCGGAGGCTAGGTATAAGTCTCCGCCTTCTATAACGGAGCGATGTTAATCGTTCATAAGGAGAGAATTTTTATGAGAAAAAATCTGAAGGGCTGTAAGAAGCTTGCACGGGAAACACTGGCCGGTAATTTTACGGTCCCTGTGATCGGAAGCATTGCGGTTGCGGCGATGAGCGTGATCTCAAGCTACATTTCCACAGCGCTTTTTCCGGGAGATTCCCTGTATGCAATCATCGGAGGAGAAGTATTCAGTTTTATCCTTTCTCTGGTGATCTGCGTCTTTTCCGCAGGACTCTACCGGATTTACTTGAATATTTCCAGAAGAGAAGCGTATTCTTTCGGAGATCTTCTGTACTTTTTCAGCCACCAGCCGGATCATGTAATCGTGGCATCCTTTGTGCTGGCACTGATCAATCTGGTGACGTCCCTTCCACTGGCGTGGTTTTCCTTTACAAGTGATATGGGAAATACCGTGGAAGAACAGATGAATTGGGCAGTGACTTACATGCTACTCACACTTCTGGGGTTCGTGCTGAACCTGCTGGTAGCTATGCCATTTACCATGAGTTATTATATTCTGTCCGATAATCCGGACATGAAAGGAATGCAGGCACTGAAAGCCAGTGCGAAGCTTATGAAGGGGCATTACTGGGAGTATCTGAAGATGCTTTTAAGTTTTATACCGTGGGTTATTTTTTCCATGTTTACATTGTATCTGGCACTGATCTGGCTGGTGCCTTATATAGAAACGTGCATGGCGGTTTTCTATCGGAATATTTCAGGGGAGTTTGATGAGCCTCCGGCGGTGCAGTTTCTGGATGAAACCGAGGCGTAGACTTTTTCCCTTCCGGGGTGGACCATTTTGGCATGGGGCAATTTACGAGGGGGAAAGCACTCAAAGTTGCGAAGCCCGCTTTTCCCCCTCGAGCTCCCCCTTTCCGGGCACGCAATTGTTGCAGGTTGTGGGAATGTGTAAAGGTATTAGCGGGGCGATGGATTCTACGGTGTCGGCTGCGGAAAGTTGAGCCGATTTATGCTACGTAAATTTATTGGCGAAGCCTTTTTATTCGCTCCGTACGAAAAGCGGTCTGCGAAGCAGACCTGTTTCTGAATAACAGTGAAATAACAGCTATACAAGTTATACGCCGTAATTCAGGGAACAGGCCTGCTATGCAGGCCGCTTTCCCGTCCGCCCTGAACGAACAATCGGCTCAGCCTGACGCTGTCAGTACAGCAGAATACAGGACTGAGCCGATACATTTACACATTCCACAACGCACAACAGCGGCGTGGCCAGGAGGGGAAGAGCGCGAGAAGGGGAGACGGCCTTCGCAACTATGAGTGCTTCCCCTTCTCGCAAATTATCCACTTTCGTAAAGTGAAAATTATAATCCAAAAAAGAAAAACATACATATTTAACGCACTTCATAAAGTGAAATTATAATCCCAAAAAGAAAAATATACATTTCCTACTTTCATAAAGTAAAAATCACAATCCAAAAAGAAAAACATACACACACTACAGGTTCAAAGGAAGTCGTCCCACGACATCCTTTGTCAAAATTCCTATGAGAACCCCCGCCAGGACTCCTGCCACCAGCAGCGCAGGTGCATAGACCATCAAACTTGTATTACTCACCACAATCATGGCAACGATCAACTGCCCGATATTGTGAGTAACACCCCCCGCCACGCTGATCCCGATCAGACTGAACCCCGAATGTTTTTTCAAAAGATCCATCACAGTCAGGCTGAGCGCAGCGCCAGCCAGACTATACAAAATACTGAAGAGATTCCCGAACATAAACCCAATCACAAGTATTCTTACAACGGACACAAGAGCTGCCTCGCGGAGTGAATACCGGTCCAGTATAAAAAGTACTGCCAGGTTTGCAAGTCCAAGTTTGATTCCAGGAATCCCTGCAAACACAGGAATCAGAGACTCTACATATCCAAAAATAATCGCCACTGCGGAAAATAATCCAAGATAAGCTGTTTTTCGTTTCATAAATAAATCCTTCCATATGCCACTGTGTCACTGGTAAACGCCAGTGTCTTCAGATGATAAGCAGTTCTCGCATTTACGTCACCGCATCGATTTTCGGTGAACTCTCCGAGTCTGAATCCTCCGCAGTATTTTCTCCTTCGATCACAACTTTATTAGGAAGACAGATGATAGAACCGCCATGTTCATCCACAGCCTTCTGTTTCATACAGTAATGATCCGGGCAGGTTGCTTCGGTCATGGTAACTTTTCCGTCTTTGATTTCGCAGACATTGGTGTCCCCGATATGGATAACCTGATCCTGGGAAAGAGAATAAGTTCCGAATTCTTTTCCGTCAACAGTAATCCGGATCGTATTGTGGGAACGTTTCCCTGCGATTTGAAAACCAAGCCAGAGAATACCGGCCAGAACCAGAATCCCGGCAATAAAAATCACTTCTTTTTTCTTCAAAATAAAAACTCCGTTTCTGTCACAGATTCAGAAAAAATCATATCATACTCCCATTCAAAAGGCAAATATAAGTTAAGGATATCTAACCGGTGTCCGGCAGAATTGCAGAAAAAGATAAAGATACTGAGAAAAAAAGTTACCACGTACTAACAAAAAGTATAGACAAGAAAAAAATCAGGTGATATAATACCTAGCTGTAAGTTAGCAATATCTAATCTACGAAAAGAATTTAAACAGAACTAATTTATAAAAATAAGTAAAAGATATATAACTTAAAAAACAGGGGAGAAAAGAGATGAAAAACCAGAATTTTTATATGAGAGTGATCTCATTACTGCTGGTGATCATAGCTGTATTTTTTTACAGCAACAGCATGAAAGCCAAAGAAAATGAAAAAGAGATCGCGGCTCTGACAGATAAGGTAGACACTCTTCAGGAACAGCAGAGTGAACTTCTCAGTGCACTGGAGACGATTTATACAAACCGTGTGCAGAATCAGGCAGCTTCCGCGTCATCAGACAGCAGTACATCTGCAGATACTTCAGACAGCGCTTCCACAGATGACAACAGTGCATCCGATGATGCCGCTGATGCGGATAACGTATATAAAGATGGAACTTACACAGGAGAGGCCGATGGATACGGTGGAACCATTCAGGTGGAAGTGACACTTGCCAGTGATGAAATTACATCCATTAATGTAGTCAGCGCACCAGGTGAGGACAGCGCATATCTTTCACAGGCAGAGAGTGTAATCGATTCCATTTTAAGCGCCCAGAGTACAGATGTGGATACTGTATCAGGAGCAACATTCAGTTCTACCGGAATCCTGAATGCAGTGGATGAAGCACTTGGAAAGGCGGAAAACTCATGAAAAAAAGACAGCGGGAAGTAAGGCTGATACGCGCAGGGATACAGCTGGCATTTTTTATTGCTGCTCCGTCTCTGTTTTCCACAGCTTTTGCGGGAATCAAATCCATTTTTCTCGCCATTGCAGCCGGTCAGCCGGTGGAGTGGAATTCCTTTCTGACTGTAACAGCAGTGCTTCTGATCTTTACCTGCTTTTTCGGAAGACATTTCTGCGGATATGCATGTGCTTTCGGATCTTTCGGAGATGCCGTATATGAAGGTTTTTCCTGGATCTGGACGAAATGTTTTCACAAAAAAAAGAAACCAGCTCTTTCTGAAAAAATGGTTCACAGATTTCAGAAAGTCAAATATATCGTACTGGCCCTGATTTTACTTTCCTGCCTCACAGGAGTATACGGAAAGCTTACAGGAACCAGCCCGTGGGATGTTTTTTCCATGATTACTGCAGGACGTCTCCCGAACAGTAAATATCTGGTGGGAATTGTGATCCTGGTTCTGATCATGGTGGGAATGTGTACACAGGAACGTTTTTTCTGCCAGTTTCTCTGCCCTATGGGAGCGGTTTTTGCATTAATGCCGATCCTTCCGGGAGCACTGTTTCAGAGAAACCGTGAGAAATGTCCGCCAAAATGCGGCCTCTGTAAAAAAAGATGTCCGGCTCATCTGGACATTGACGGGGACACAGCCAGATCCGGCGAATGTCTTTGCTGCCATGCATGTGCGGCAACCTGCCCGAGAAAAAATATTCACATTGGAACAACTGAGGAAAATAATTGATGGGATATCATGCTCTGAAAAAGAAAGCTTTTCTTACAACGGCTGCAGTTACAGGAATCACAATGCTGTTTCCAGCGCTGTGCATGGCTGCTTCGGAAAAGGATATACAGACATATACGGATACAGATTTTGCAATGGATACTGTGGTGTCAGAAACACTTTATACCACAGGCGACGATATAAACAGTAAACTGACATCTGTACTGACAGATGTGGAGACAAACCTTCTTTCCTGGACCAATGAGAAGTCCCAGATCTACAAGGTGAACGCGGACAGCGGAAAAGATACGGAGATTTCCGAGGAACTTTCCGGGTATCTGGAGCGCCTTCTGAAGATTGCGAAAGACTCGGACGGAGTTTTTGATCCGACGATCGGGAAGTTGATCCGTCTGTGGGATATCGGGGGAGAAAATCAGAGAATTCCGGGAGAAGATGAGATTCAGGAAGTTCTGAAGGACTCCGGATATCAGAAAATTTCTCTTGATGGAAACACGATCCACATGGATGAAGGATGTTCTCTGGATCTTGGCGCAGCCGGAAAAGGAATCGGCTGTGACCTGATTCTTGAAAATCTGAAAAACCAGAAAGATGTAACAGCGGCACTTATGAACCTTGGGGGAAGCAGTGTCATGACCTATGGAAGCAAACCGGATGGTTCTTCCTGGAATGTGGCAGTGACAGATCCCCGTGCTGAAAATGATGACGATTATCTTGGTGTGGTTGCCTTAAATGGCACAGAATTTCTTTCCACATCCGGAGATTACGAGAAATATTTTATCGAAGATGGTGTAAGGTATCACCACATTATGGACCCGTCCACCGGTTATCCGGCAAAAAGCGGAGTGACCGGAGTTACGGTAGTCTGTGACACAGGTCTTGAGGCAGACGCACTTTCCACAGCATGTTTCGTTTTGGGTGTGGAAAAAGGTGCCCAGCTGTTGAAAACTTACGGTGCAGACGGACTTTTTGTGGATGAAGACCATCATGTGTATCTCACGGAAGGGATGAAAGAGCGGTTCAGCCTGCTTGCGGATTCCTACAGCGTGGAGGATATCATTGAATAAACACAGACGGTGGAGTAGTTTGTGGTATTTACGATAGTGACCCCTGGAAAGGTTTCTATAAATATTTCATATTTTTAGGAGGAATAAGTAATGCATAAGTGGAATTTACTGAAAAAAACGGCTCCCTGCATCTTAAGTCTTGCAATGGCAGCAACAAGTTTTCCTACAGCTGTAATGGCAACAGACCTGGACAGCAGCATTGTAGCAGACGAAACCGAGCAGAGCGATGAGGAAGAGACTGCAGAGGTTTCCGACTACGAGGCAGCTGCGGGAGAGGCTGCTGATGCAGAAGAGATCGCGGCAGAGGACCAGAACGCTGATGAGATCACAGAGGAAAGTGCAGCAGAGAATACTGAGGAAGAGACTTCTGGTGTAGATGAGTTTACAGCAGCAGAAGACGAGACAGAGGCATTTGCAGACTCTGACGAACTTCAGGGAGAATATCAGTATGTATACGCAGGATTGACCTGGGCAGAGTACTGGGCAAACGAAGGCGTATATGCAGCAGGAGATACAACTTCTTCTGAGGAAGTGGATGGTCATAATGAACTTGACAAAGGTGCTTTTGATACGGTAACAAGAGCAACTACAAACCACGGACTTCACAGAGGAAGCTTCCAGACAGAGACAACCATTGTGGCAGAAGACGGAAGCAGATATCCGATTGCGGCATGGGTAGATCAGAATACCATTAAGCTGACAGATGGAACAACTGTAGGATTTAACAGAGGAACTATCACAAAAGCAGACGGAACAACTGTAGATATGCATCACTATGAAGTTTATGGCCTGAAATATATCCCGGTTGCCGTAAAAACAGAAGATTATGATGCATTCTGCCAGAAATACAACGTAGTTACCAATGATGGCGTGCTGGAAGGCGGATATGGCGAAGTACAGCTGAGCTCCTATACAGCAACAGCAGCAGTAACAGCAGACACCAACGGTCTGAAATATGCAGTGAAAAACGGTGACAGCTTTACATTTGAGGCAAGAAAAACAGGAGCAGATTCCGGAATCAAGGATCAGGCTCAGAAAACAGCAGCAAATGTAACACCAACAGTAAAAGAAGCAAGCGGAAGTTACGGAGAATTCCTCCGTGTGGATATCACAGGAGAAGGATATGGAGATCTTGGAGCAAATATGCAGGCAGTACGCTGGGACTACTGTGGAGATGACGCTACAGGAACAAACGTGCTGAGATCTTTCGGAACCAAGTTTGCGGCAGATAACTGGATGCATAAATCCATGGGAATCCAGCTTGGACTTACCGATTCTTTAAGATGCCAGCTTCCGGAAGGAACAGACGGAACCGGATACTGGAGACTGACAGTATACGCACTTGGCTATGCAGACTACAGTTTTGTGGTACATGCTACAGACGCAAATATTGTAAAACCATCTGAAGAGCCGGCAGATACAACTGCTCTTACAAAAGAGGTTGAAACAGCAAAAGCACTTGCTGAGAACGATTATACAAAAGCGACCTGGGCAGCAATGCAGACAGAGCTTCAGGAGGCAGAAGAGCTTCTTGCAAGAGAAGATGCAACACAGGCAGAGGTTGATGAGGCACTTGAGCATCTTAAGGCAGCAGAAGCAGCTCTTGTAAAAGTGACAGTTACTCTTGACAAAACATCTGCAACCATTTACACAGGAAAAACAGTTACTCTGAAGGCAACTTCAAATGATACAGCTAAGACAGTAACATATACAACCAGCAACAAAGCAGTAGCAACAGTATCAAGCACAGGTGTTGTAAAAGGTGTGAAAGCCGGAACTGCAGTGATCACTGCAAACTGCGGAAACGCAACAGCAACCTGCAAAGTAACTGTAAAAGCTCCATCTGTAAAATTTGC
Organism: Blautia sp. MSJ-36; assembly: GCF_018917985.1. Taxonomy (NCBI): domain Bacteria; kingdom Bacillati; phylum Bacillota; class Clostridia; order Lachnospirales; family Lachnospiraceae; genus Blautia; species Blautia sp. MSJ-36. The sequence continues at coordinate 144,953 of NZ_JAHLPQ010000003.1, forward strand.
AAAGAAATCTGCAGTTGTTTACAAAGGAAAAACAGCCACTGTAAAAGCAACACTGGCCGGAGTATCTTCTGTAACATACAAGAGCAGCAATACAAAGATTGCCACTGTAAACAGCAAGACAGGTACCGTAAAGGGAATCAAAGCCGGAACTGTAACAATTACAGCAACAAGCGGAAAACTGAAAGCAACCTACAAGCTGACAGTTAAGAACCCGACCTTTACACTTACAAAATCCTCTGCAACTATTGCAAAAGGAAAAACAACAACCATCAAATCCAAAGCAGCACCAGCTTCCAAAGTTACATACATAAGCAGCAACAAGAAAGTTGCAACCGTAACAAGCAAAGGTGTTGTAAAAGGAATCAGAAAAGGTAAGGCAACCATCACCGTTAAATGCAACGGAATTACAAAGAAATTTGTGGTAACTGTTAAATAATACAACGGTTCATAAAAGAGTAAGAACCTCTGCCGCAGGTATACGGAAATATCTGCGGCAGAGGTCTGCTCATTTTTTGTGGCGGTTCGGAAAATGACTGGAAACGCCCGAAAAAGCATATACCTGACAGAAGCCGCACAAAAAGAGGGGAGAAAAAGAATTATGGAAAAAGATTTAAAAGATAAAAAGCCAGCTGAAAATGGCACACCAAAAGTACCCTGGCCGAAGCTGATCCCTGCAGCTGCTGTAATTGCGGCACTTGTATTTTCAGGTATAAAAGCGCAGGGCTCCGATGCAAATACGGAATCTGTCCAGAAAGCAGACACAATGGTCATGTCTGCTTCTGAACTGGAAAAATATCTCGGTTATGAGGAGACTTCTGATCCAACAGACAACAACAGTACAGCAGCAGAAAAGAGCAGTACGTCAAAGAAAAGCACATCCAAGAAAAGTACGAAAAAAACAGCAGCAAAAAAAAGCTCAGGAAAAAGAACCGTATCAGAATCAGCCAGAAATAATGCCAGTGCAGCCGGACAGGGCTCTACCCAGACTCCTGTAGCAGATGTTCCGGCAAATGGATATAAAGACGGAACCTACGAAGGCTCCGGAACCGGATTCGGCGGAACCATCCGCGTCCGTGTAACCATCAGCGGTGGAAAGATTGCAGCCATTGATATCCTGGACGCTTCCGGCGAAACTGCTTCCTATTTTGCGTCCGCACAGGGCGTAATCAGCAGAATGATTGCGGGAAATACACCAAATGTGGATGCAGTCAGCGGCGCAACCTATTCTTCCAACGGAATTATCCAGGCAGTTCAGAATGCATTATCCCAGGCAGCGGCAGATGGAAGCAGCCAGCAGGTCACCCCTGCACCTGTGGCGACCTCCACACCAACGCCAACAAAAGCCCCTTCAAAGAAACCAAAGCCAACTGCAAATCCAGATCCTGACAGTCCGAAAAAATATCTGGATGGTACATACAAAGCATCCGCAAAAGGTTACAGCGGAGATGTAAAAGTGACTGTAACCATCAAGGATGGAATTATCACAGCGGTAAAACAGGAAAACTCAGATACTCCGATGTTTTTCGAAAAAGCATGGAGTGTGCTGGAAGAGCAGATTGTGGGAACGGATTATGTAGACGATATTGATACCGTCAGCGGAGCAACCTACTCTTCCAACGGAATTCTGAATGCTGTGAAAAAGGCTCTGAAGTCTGCACTTAATCCGGAATATGGTAAGAAAGTAACTCCAACTCCGACAAAGAAACCGACACCAAAGCCAACGGCAACACCAAAACCAACGGCAACGCCGAAGCCGACCGCAACGCCGGTTCCAACGGCAACACCGGAACCGACAATCGATCCGGAAGATCCAAATGTAACACCGACTCCAGATCCGGAGAATCCTGATGTAATACCGGAGCCTACCGAAGAGCCGGAACCGACCCCCGCAGGAATGTATATCGATGGAACTTATCAGGGATCAGCTTTTGGATATGGCGGAAAAACAAGACTGACCGTAACCATCTCAGGAGGTCAGATTGTTGAGATTACACAGACGAATAATGATACTCCGGAATTCTTTAATGAGGCATGGAATACCATTTATCCTCAGATCATGGCAAATCAGACTGCAGATGGTATTGATACCGTCAGTGGAGCAACACTTTCATCTGAGGGTATTCTGGGAGCAGCACAGAAAGCGCTTGCACAGGCAAAAAAATAACCGAATTAACTGCAAAGCAGTTATTCGGTTATGACTAAGTCAAAAACCCCGGGAACTTCACATAATCCAGGAAGTTCCCGGGGTTTTTATGTTCATGTATAAGGAGATATTCTACCTTTTTACCCTTATATCGACAAAAAAATAACAGATCAATACACAGAATAATAAAAAAAAAGACAGAATATATAAAAAGAAATTTGAATTACATCAATAATTAACGCAAAACATCCTGGAAAATACAGCCATAATTTTATTGCATACAACTATATTTTATGTTATGTTTGAATGTGTGTAATTAAAATTGTTATTTATGTGACAAACAACGCTGAAAGGAGAACAAACATGAGCAGTAAAATTACGATCATCGGAGCAGGAAGCGTAGGTGCAACCATCGCCTACACCTTATCACAGAAGAGCATTGCCTCAGAAATCGTCCTGATCGACATCAACAAACAGAAGGCAGAGGGCGAGGTCATGGACATTGACCAGGGAACCAGTTTCCGTGAACCGATCTCCATCGTGGCAGGAGATTATCCGGATGCAGCTGATTCTGATATTGTCATCATCACTTCCGGTATTGCCAGAAAGCCAGGACAGACACGTATCGAGCTGACACAGACTAATGTCAACATCATGAAAAGTATCACTCCGGAGATCGTAAAGGTGGCTCCTAAGGCGCTTTATATTATTGTAAGTAATCCATGTGACATTATGACGTATGCATTTGCAAAAATTTCCGGTCTTCCGGAGCGTCAGATCCTTGGTTCCGGAACTGCACTGGACACTGCCCGTCTCCGCTGCAGACTTTCCCAGCACTATGGCGTATCGGAGAAAAATATTCACGCCTATGTATTCGGAGAGCACGGAGATACCTCCTTTGTACCGTGGTCAAGAGCCTTTGTTGCAGGTGCGACCCTTGATGAATTTGACAAGATCGTTCATGAGGATCAGAAAGATCTGCCGCCACTTGACAGAGAGGAAGTTCTGGAGTATGTTCATACTTCAGGATCAACTGTTATTGCCAAGAAAGGTGCCACATTTTATGCGGTAGCCGTATCTGTCTGCAGACTTTGCTCGCTTCTTCTTGCAGCATCTGATACAATAGTCAGTGTATCAACCATGCTTCACGGAGAGTATGGCATTGAAGACGTATGTCTTAGCACTATGGCTTCCATCGGACCGAATGGTGTGAAACGAATTGTCCGTGTTCCTCTGACCGAGGAGGAGACAGAGAAGCTTCACGCAAGCGCTAATGCTCTGAAAGACGTGATCGCACAGATTGATCTTTGATAAATGTCAGAAGCTGTGTAAAGAGGGAAATGCAGCCTCAGGCAAATTTGAAACAACGGGAGAAAGATAAAAATGGATATTATTCAGGTAATTACCAGAGAATTGAACGTTGAGAAATGGCAGGTCGAGGCAGCAGTCAAACTGATCGACGAAGGCTGCACCATTCCTTTTATTTCCAGATACCGTAAAGAAGCAACCGGTACTCTCAATGACGAACAGCTTCGTAACCTTAACGAGAGACTTACCTATTTAAGAAATCTTGAGGACAAAAAAGCCCAGGTTCTCGGAAGCATTGAGGAGCAGGGCAAGCTGACTCCGGAACTGAAGAAACAGATCGAGGCAGCTCAGACACTTGTTGTGGTAGAAGACCTTTACCGCCCATACCGCCCGAAACGCCGTACACGTGCCATCATCGCCAGGGAAAAAGGTCTGGGACCGCTGGCTGATATCATTCTTCTTCAGATGACGAAGAAACCTCTTGAAGAAGAGGCAAAAGCATTTCTTTCCGAAGAAAAAGAAGTCAAAACTGTGGAAGAAGCCATCAGCGGCGCCAGAGATATCCTTGCAGAGCATATTTCCGATGAGGCGGACTATCGTATCAACATCCGTAAGAGAACTATGGATAAAGGAACGATCTGCTCTACTGCGAGAGATGAGAAAGAGCAGTCCGTATACGAGATGTATTACGATTTCGAGGAGCCGGTGAAGAAGCTTGCAGGTCATCGTGTCCTTGCCCTGAACCGTGGCGAGAAAGAGAAATTCCTTACTGTGAAGATTCTTGCACCGGAGGAAGAGATTATCCGTTATTTGGAGAAACAGGTGATCGTCCGTGACAATCCTAATACCACACCGGTATTGAAGGAAGCCATTGAGGACAGTTACAAACGTCTCATCGGACCGGCCATTGAGCGTGAGATCCGAAGCGCTCTTACAGAGGCAGCAGAAGACGGTGCCATCCATGTCTTTGGCAAAAATCTGGAGCAGCTTCTCATGCAGCCTCCAATCGCAGGACAGGTCGTTCTTGGATGGGACCCGGCCTTCCGTACAGGATGTAAGCTGGCAGTGGTAGATCCGACCGGAAAAGTTCTGGATACCACCGTGATTTATCCAACAGCGCCAACCAACGAGACCAAGATCCGTGCAGCCAAGGAAACCCTGAAAAAACTCATCAGTAAATATCACGTAACCCTGATTTCCGTAGGAAACGGAACTGCATCCAGAGAGTCCGAGCAGATTATCGTGGAACTTCTCAAGGAGATCCCGGAAAAAGTTCAGTACGTGATCACCAACGAGGCAGGTGCTTCCGTATATTCTGCAAGCAAGCTTGCAACAGAAGAGTTCCCGAATTTCGATGTGGGACAGAGAAGTGCCGCATCCATCGCAAGACGAGTTCAGGATCCGCTGGCAGAGCTTGTAAAGATCGACCCGAAATCCATCGGTGTGGGCCAGTATCAGCATGATATGAACCAGAAGAAACTGGGGGAAGCGCTGAACGGTGTTGTGGAAGACTGTGTAAACAAGGTCGGTGTGGATTTGAATACGGCATCCGCATCCCTTCTGGAATACATTTCCGGAATCAGCAAGGCCATCGCAAAAAATATCGTCGCTTACCGTGAGGAAAACGGCCGTTTCCAGACAAGAAGAGAACTTCTCAAAGTTGCCAAGCTTGGTCCGAAAGCCTTTGAGCAGTGTGCAGGTTTCACACGGATCACAGGGGGCAAAAATCCTCTGGATGCAACCAGTGTTCATCCGGAGAGCTACGACGCAGCAAAAAAACTCCTGGAAAAACTCGGTTACACACCGGAAGATGTGGCAGAGCGTAAACTTACCGGCATTTCCAGACAGATCCGCGATTACGGAAAACTGGCGAAAGAGCTGGAAATCGGTGAGCCAACTCTTCGTGATATCGTAAAAGAGCTGGAAAAACCGGCCAGAGATCCACGAGATGAGATGCCAAAACCGATCCTCCGTACCGATGTCCTGGATATGAAAGATCTGAAAGAGGGCATGGTACTGAAAGGAACTGTCCGCAATGTTATTGACTTTGGTGCTTTTGTAGATATCGGAGTTCATCAGGACGGTCTGGTTCATATTTCCGAGATGAGCGAGAAATTCATCAAACATCCGCTGGAAGCAGTCAGCGTGGGAGATATCGTGGATGTTCGTGTCCTTGGTGTGGATATGAAGAAGAAGCGGATCAGCCTTTCCATGAAGGGAATTAATAAATAAAGAAAAATATAACAGAATGATAATACAGATACAGCAGCGGTTTATTATTTCTATCTCGCAGAACCGGAGAAATCGGTTTTACAGAAAAAAAACGCTGCTGTATTATTATATTACCAGATGCGGATTATAGAGTCCGGCTATATCAGAAATATGATCAGACAGGAGGGATTTTATTTGGACAGTACTGTACAGACAGTGCAGGAGGTAGGAAACCAGGTAAGCCAGTATAAGCAGATGTTTGAGAATTATCTTCCGGACATCACAAAATTCGGAATCAAAGTTGTTCTGGCCATTGTTGCTTTCTGGGTGGGCAGCACGGTAATTAAATGGATCGTTAAGTTTGTTAGAAAATCACTGACAAAATCCAAACTGGATACAGGTGTGGCGCAGTTTATGTCATCCCTGGTCAAGATCGTGCTTTACATACTTCTGCTCTTTAACATATCTACAAGTTTTGGTGTGAAAGAATCATCCCTGGCAGCACTTCTTGGAACTGCCGGTGTTACTTTGGGTCTTGCATTGCAGGGTGGACTTTCCAACCTGGCCGGAGGAATGATGCTCCTTCTGTTCAAGCCTTTCCAGGTAGGAGACTATATCATTGTCAACGGACAGGATGGAAGTGAGGGAACCGTATCCAAGATCGAGATCTGTTATACAACCCTGTTATCTATTGATAACAAGCACATCGTGATCCCCAACGGTACTCTTTCCAATACGACCATCACCAATGTAACAGCCAGAGATCAGCGAAGACTGGAGATCAAGGTAGGAATCTCCTACAATGCAGATATCCAGAAAGCCAAGAATATCCTGGAAGATATTCTCACCGAAGATCCGGATACCAGAGAAGACGAAGAGATGGTGGTATTTGTAGACGAACTGGCAGAAAGTTCCGTGATCATGGGCTTCCGTGTGTGGGTAGACACGGACCGTTACTGGGAAACCAGATGGAGACTGAATCAGCGGATCAAGGAAGATTTTGATTATTATGGAATTGAGATTCCTTATAATCAGCTGGATGTGCATTTGCATAAATAAAAACAAAATTACTTTTGAAGAAAAAGCTCTTTTATATGGTGTGAAAACTGCTGTATGAAGGGGCTTTTTGTGGCTTGTATTGCGGACTTTTTTGTGTGAAAATATATACTAAGAAAAAACAGGGGGGATGGCAAATATTATGAAGATTATTAATTTTGGTTCTTTAAATATTGACAAGGTCTGCAGTGTGGAAGAATTTGTTCAGCCAGGAGAAACGATCATGGCAACGGGATACAGTGTCAATGCCGGTGGAAAGGGGCTGAACCAGTCAGTAGCAGCAGCCCGGGCAGGCGCGCAGGTATTGCATGCAGGAGCTGTTGGCAGTGACGGTCTTTTTCTGAAAGAGATCCTTGCAGATGCCGGTGCGGATGTTTCCTGTCTGCGAATGATGGATACAGAAAGTGGCTGTGCTTTTATAGAAGTAAACAGTAAGGGACAGAACCGTATTATTGTCAGTGCGGGAACAAACCGCATGTATACAGAAGAATATATCCAAAGTGTGCTGGAAAAAGCAGAAGCCGGAGATTTTGTGCTTCTGCAGAATGAGATCAATATGGTTGGGGAAATTATCCGTCTCAGTCATGAAAAAGGCTGCAGAGTTGTTTTTAACGCATCGCCAATTCCAAAAAATCCGGAAGAACTTCCGCTGGAACTGGTGGATATCTTTATGGTAAATGAACTGGAGGCAGCAGCTCTGGCAGGGACTTCCGCAGAAGGTGATTTCCGGGATATTTTGAAAGCACTTCAAAAGAAGTATCCAAAAGCAGCCATTGTTATGACACTTGGAAAAGACGGGGTTCTCTACGGATATAAAGAAGAATTTTATTCTCATCCGATATTTAAAGTAAATGCTGTAGACACAACAGCAGCAGGAGATACTTTCTGCGGATATTTCCTGGCAGCGCTCTGTGCGGGAAAATCAGTGGAAATGGCACTGAGAGAAGCATCGGCAGCTTCCGCAATGGCGGTTTCAGCCAAAGGCGCGGCACCTTCTATTCCGGTACACAGTGCGATGGAAGAATGGCTTCGTGGCAGATCATAGCAGCAGTTTTTATTGACAAATCAGTGCCACAATGCCATAATACCCCACAGAGATAGTATTTGGACTCAAAACTATACTCTGGCTGAAATCACTGGAATCTTATATTATAAAAGATAAGAGCCTGTATTAATGATATAAACAGGACTCAACATACAGGGAATCAATCAGAAGCGTTTCAGGGTCGAAGTGTACCCTGGAGCGCCTTTTTTTGTGTCACAGAAAATCATTCCCTGCAGGAAAGGACTTATATAAGATGACAATAGAGATGTTAAAAGGAAAGATCCACAGAGCAACCGTTGTCCAGGCGGAACTGGATTATGTGGGAAGTATCACTGTGGATGAAGAATTGCTGGAAGCTGCCGGAATACTGGAATATGAAAAAGTTCAGATCGTAGATGTGAACAATGGCAGCCGTTTCGAGACATACACCATTTGCGGAGAGCGCGGAAGCGGTATGATCTGCCTGAACGGAGCAGCAGCAAGATGTGTAAGCACCGGTGACAAGATCATCATCATGGCTTACGCAGGGTACGAGCAGGAAGAAGCACGTACTCACAAGCCTGCAGTTGTATTTGTAGATGAAGAGAACAAAATCAGCAGAGTGACCAATTATGAAAAACACGGACTGCTGAAAGATATGGCCTGACAGAATTTTGTAGCAGAAGAAATCAAGACACATACAGAAATAAGACGAAGGTGAATTCAGAAAAGAGGCTATCTCGAAATCTATAAAGAAAACCGGTCCCAGAACCGGAAAAGAGGAGAGAACAATGCAGGTAACAAAAACAGTAGAAGAAACAAGAAAACAGATCAAAGCGTGGAAAAAAGAAGGAAAAACTGTAGGCCTTGTGCCAACCATGGGATTTCTCCATGAAGGGCATGCAAGCCTGATCAGAAAGTGCAGAGAACAGAACGACATTGTAGTAGTATCGGATTTTGTCAATCCTACACAGTTTGGACCGACCGAAGATCTGGAAGCCTATCCAAGAGACTTTGAGCGTGACAGCAAACTCTGTGAAAGTCTGGGAGCAGACCTGATCTTCTGCCCGGAACCTTCCGAGATGTATCACGATCCCCACGCATTTGTAAGCATAGACACCCTGTCTGAAACACTTTGTGGAAAAACACGCCCGATCCATTTCAAAGGCGTATGCACCGTTGTGACCAAACTGTTCCACATTGTGGCACCGGACAGAGCATATTTCGGACAGAAAGACGCGCAGCAGCTGGCGATTATCCGCAAGATGGTGCGTGACTTAAACTTCGACATTGAGATCGTAGGCTGCCCGATCATCCGCGAGGAGGACGGACTTGCAAAATCCTCCAGAAATACATACTTAAGCCAGGAGGAAAGAAAAGCAGCACTCTGCCTGTCAAAAGCAGTAAAACTGGGACAGGAAACCATTCACACAGGAATCGCCGCAGAAGAACTTCTGGGAAAAATGAGAGCAGTAATCGAAGCAGAGCCTCTTGCAAAAATTGATTACGTTTCCATGGTAGATGCACTTACCATGCAGCCGGTTGAAAAAGCAGACCGGGATGTTCTCGTAGCAATGGCTGTTTACATCGGAAAAACAAGACTGATCGACAACTTCAGCTACGAGGTATAATATATGGAAAAAATCTTAAAAAAAATCGGAACCATCAGCAGCTTTGCATCCAGATATATAGGAATCATTATCATCGCCTTTTCCTGCCTGGCCTTTTTCTGGCGGGATGGATTTTCCTGGATGACGAATTATACGTCGGTATTTCTGGGCGTGATCATGTTTGGAATGGGACTTACCATACGGATGGAAGACTTCCGGGCTATTTTTTCCAGACCAAAGGAAGTGGTGATCGGTGCGGTGGCTCAGTATACCATTATGCCGGTGATCGCCTGGCTTCTGTGTAAGGTGATGAACCTTCCGGCAGATCTGGCCCTGGGAGTGATCCTGGTAGGTTGCTGCCCGGGAGGAACGGCCAGCAACGTAATTACCTACATTGCAGGAGGAGATGTGGCCCTTTCTGTGGGAATGACCATTGTTTCCACACTGGCTGCGCCACTGATGACGCCGTTTCTTGTATATGTCCTGGCAGGCGCCTGGGTGGAAGTATCTTTCTGGGCGATGGTACTTTCTGTGGTAAAAGTAATTCTGATACCAGTTCTTCTGGGAGTCTTTCTTAGAAGTCTTACTGGAGAGCATGTGGATAAGGTATCGGATGTTATGCCGCTGGTATCAGTTGTGGCCATTGTCATGATCATTGGAGGGATCGTGGCAGTAAATGCAGAAAAGATCGTAAGCTGCGGAGTTCTGGTTCTGGGAGTTGTGTCCATCCACAATTTCTGTGGCATGATGCTGGGACTTCTTGCTGCAAAAATATTCCATGTGGAGTATGCAAGGACAACTGCCATAGCTATTGAAGTGGGCATGCAGAACAGCGGCCTGGCAGTTTCGCTGGCAGCGGCCAATTTTGCGGCCAATCCGCTGGCAACACTTCCGGGAGCGATCTTCAGCGTATGGCACAACATTGCAGGTTCCATTTTTGCGGGAATCCGCCGTGCCGGAGCAGAACGTCTGGCAGAACAGAAAGGGAGCTGTGAACTGCCAGAGGAGTGCGTCAGATAAAAGAATCAAGTGAAAAACAAAGGGGAGTTTTATATCACTTATAAAAAGACAGTGTATGGAGAAATCTGTACACTGTTTTTTGCTGGACAATAATACAGAGGAAGTTTTATAATGAAAATCAGATATAACCATTAGATTTGCAGGGGATCTGGAAGAAGGAGAGAGGTATGAAAAAGAAAAAAAACAAGGCGCCTTATATTATCATAATGGCAGCAGCAGGTGTTCTGTGGGCTTTGGTCATTGTCATGATTGTTGTGCTGGGAGTGCCGGATAAGGTCAATGCGGCGCGAGTCGGAAAACAGATTGATCTTGGAAACAAATATCTGGCAGAAGCCAACTATGATAAAGCAGAAGTGAAGTTTGCCAAGGCGTTGAAAATCAGCCCGAAATCGTCAAAAGCAGCCACTGGAATGGCCAAAGTATACAATAAGAAAAAACAGCCGGAAAAGGCAGTGAAATACCTGAGAAAAGCCAGCGCAAATGTGACAGACGGAGAAGAAGCAAGGGAAATTCAGTTGGCCTCCAAAGAGACAAGGTCACAGCTGGCCGTACAGAACAAAACTACATATAATCTGGAACTGAACCAGATTGACCAGACGGTTAATACGGTCATAAATCATACGGATAATACGGTAATCGTTGTGAAGAAGGATCCTACAGTGACACCTACGCCGGAAGAGAAAGGTGATCCCGGACGTGACCGGGGTGGCGATGATGGAGACGTACATATGGGTAAAGTAACTATAAGCCCGGCTCCAGGTGTAACGGGTGAACCAGATGTGACGGGTGATCCGGACGTGACAGGCGATCCGGATATAACAGGTGATCCGGATGTGACAGGTGACCCGGACGTAACAGGAGAACCAGATGTAACGGGAGACCCAACCGTAACAGCAGAACCAACAATAACAGAAGAACCGATCGTACAGATCATCGACCCGACAGGTAAACCGATCATAACAGGTGAAGCGAATCCGACAGAAGATCCGTCAGAAGAACCAACCGTAACCGAAACACCGGAGACAGGAGATGACGCAGAGGAAACACCAGATCCGGGAGAAGATACGGACACAGGCGATAATGCCGGGGACACCGAAGTCGACGGAATTCCGGTGGCAAGGGAAGATGGAGAAGATACGAACACATCCGGAACAGAAGAAACCGGCGAAGATTCCGAAACATCTGGAACTGATGAAAATTCTGGAACTGATGAAACATCAGGAACCGATGAAACATCCGGAACAGAAGGTACATCAGAGACAGCCGAAACACCTTCTGGCACCGGAGATCTTCTGGAAGATTATGTAAACAATACACTTGCGAAAGAACTTCCACCTGTCAGCTGGGCAGATACACAGATTCCATTTACATACGGGGAGACATCTGCTTCCGCTCTGACCGGACGTCTGGCAGAAACAAGGGGAGACCTGGACGGAGACGGAGCAGAAGAACTTCTTGTAGTGGAGGTAAAGAGCGGAAGTCTGGGTTTCCGAATTTATAAGGAAGAAAACGGAACCGTGGAATTAAAGACTTCCCAGATGACATCAACAGGAATGAAAACCCCGATGGAAAGCCTGTCCTATGGAAATACACAGGACTGTTTCCTTATGAATTATCAGGGAAAAATTGAAATCGGTTTTGCAACCTGGTGTTATGGATATGATTCCGGTGATGAAACACCGGAGGCAGCAACTGCTGTTGAAGTTTATCAGGTAGAATCTGACGACAGTGTAACTCTCTGTGCTTCCGGTTCTGTTACAAACGGACAGGGACAGGATAGTCTGGCTGCCAGCCTGCAGCCATCCGGCCTTACAGGAAGCTGGAACAGCAGTAATGCAGAAGCATTGCAGGCACGTGGATATGCAGAAAATCCATATCAGGATCTCAGTGATATTCCGGATCCTCTTGGAGATGGATTGTCCGGTACAGAGGGTTGTACCGATCTGGCGGTTCTGACTGTAAAGATGCCGGCAGGAAGCGGAACTCTCACAGCAAAAAGCAAATAGGACGGTTGCCAGAAAATGCAGAAATATATCGACAATACATACGAGATCATAGAAAAAATCGGAGCTGGAAACGGTGGCACGGTATATAAGGCGTATCACAGAAACCTGAATAAATATGTAGTCCTGAAAAAAGTCAATACAGATATCCAGGATCTGATGAATACCAGGACAGAGGTAGATGTGCTTAAAAATCTGAAACACACCTGCCTCCCGCAGGTATTCAACTTTGTGGAAGATAATGGCAGTGTTTATACGGTTATGGAATTTATTCCCGGAAAATCTTTCAAGCAGTACCTGGATGCAGGAACCGTATTTCCGGAACGTTCTATTATTATCTGGATGAAACAGATTGCAGCAACCCTGGCATATCTTCATAATCAGAATCCGGCGGTGATTCACAGCGACCTGAAGCCCGGAAATATTATGCTGATGCCGAATGGAAATATCTGTCTCATTGATTTTAATATTTCCTTCAGTCTTGGAGGCGGAGCTGCGTATGTAACCGGATATACTCCGGGGTATGCGCCGCCGGAGCAGATCGCGGCAATCCGGTATAATGAACGTGAAACGGATCGTTTCCGCTGGAAAAAAATTGACAGAAGAGCGGATATATACAGCCTGGGAGCGACAATCTATCACCTTATTACAGGAAGCAAGCCTGTTATGGACCAGAACGGACGTGTACGGCCATTACTGGAATTAAAGCCGGAAACAGACAAGACACTGGCTGCGATTGTGATGAAATGCCTGGAACCAGACCCTGAAAAAAGATATCAGCGTGCAGAAGAGCTCTATGCGGATCTGAATAAGCTGACTGAAGATAACACCGGGCCGAAAAAAACACACATGATTGCAGGAATTATAGCAGGCTGCTTAGTTATGGGTACAGCGGTTCTTCTGGTCGGATATAATCAGATCGATAAAAAAAGACAGGCAGATTATAAAGAAGCAGTCTCAAAAATGGAAGAGAGCATCAGCGATGGCAATTATGAAGATCTGGATACCTGGTATCAGAAGGCAATCCGGATTTATCCGGACAAAGCAGACGCTTATCTGGATAAAGCAGAGGCTCTTAACCGTGAAAAGAAATACAGGGACTGTGTTAAATATATCAATGATACCATTCTGGCTGATTCAAAAATAAAACGGGATATTTCTCTGGACAGTGTCTATTATCTTCTGGGAGATTCCTACTCTCAGCTTGAAGAGTATGAAAACGCATCCAATGCATATGAATCGGCCATCCGCATTAATTCCGAAAATGGAAGTTATTACCGTGATTATGCCATTGCGGAAGCTTACTGTGGAAACACAAACAAGGCAGAAGAACTTCTGAATGAAGCAGCGGACAAAGGCCTCAGCACTGCGGATGTTTCTTATGTAAAAGGAGAAATCCAGTACAATACCGGAGATTACAGCAGCGCGGAAGAAATTTTCAGGGACTGTGCCGAGAACAGCAGAGATTCCTATATTCAGATGCGTTCTTATATCATGGCTGTAAAATGCATGGATAAGCAGAACGACAGCATTGACAGCAAAAAACAGCAGGCACAGTTCCTGGAAAAGGCAAGGAAAGAACTTCCGTCAGAAAATAACATCGGAATACTGGAAGAACTGGCACAGGTATACAGTGATCTTGGCGCAGACACCGGAGATTCCGGTTATTATCAGAGCGCACTGGAGATTTTTGACCAGATTGAATCCCGTGGAATGGGAGACTACGATACGGCATGTAATATTGCAGTTCTTTACCAGAATATGGATGACTATGCCAATGCACAGAAAAAACTTCAGGAAATGCTGAAAACTTACGGAGAAGACTACCGCACTTACAAAAACCTGGCTTTTCTGGAAGTAGCAGTCCAGGGGAAAAAAGCAGAAGATACAAGAGACTACAGCAAATTTCAGGAATATTATAAGAAGGCAAAAGAACTCTATCAGGAACAGCTGTCTTCAAATGCCAACGATATGGAAATGGACAGAATGGATGATCTGTACCAGCAGGCAGTACAAAGCGGATGGATACCCTGAATGTCTAACAGGGAGGGAAAGTATGAGAAAAAAGAAATATATCATTGCAGCGCTGTCTGCAGGAATGTGTTTATCTGTCATTCCGGGAAGTACAGTATCAGCAGAAAAGCAGCAGGCAGATTCCGGAATTTCGTCGGTTGTTAATAATGCTTCCGATGCAGTCAATGTGGTATCTCAGATAAGCGGACTGGGATATATGGGAAATCAGAGTTATGTTCGCAGTCTTCACAGAAACGAAGATAACAGTTCCGGTCTGGTTCCGGATACAGACAGCGGAATCCTGGCGGCATTTCCGAAAGATTTTGACGGGGATGGCAGCCCGGAAATTTTTGCCGTTATCTATGATGGCAGAGTGCATTTTCAGATGCTGAGAAAATCAGGAGAATCCTGGGAGATTACTTCGGATCAGGAAATCGTCAGCGCTTCGGAGTATCAGGAGTTCGATTACAGCAGTCTTGATGAAAGATGTGTAAAAGAAGAGGATTCTGTTTTCTTCCGGAAGTATAAGGGAAGTTATGAATTTTATTACGAAGCATACGATGAAGGCGTGATCGCAACAGGACAGGAATGGTTTTTTAAAGGAGTTCGGCTGGAAGATGGAAATTTAAATCCGATTGATGAGACGGACAGCCTTTATTTCAGCGGATCGCCCATTGATATGTTCTGGGAAAATTTTGAGGGAGAAGCCGGAGATTCCATTGATAAATTCTGTTCTCTTGGCTTTGCAAGTCCGAGAGTTTTCTTTGAAAATATGACGGTAGACGCCAATTCTGAATTGTATCCGATTTTACGGATGACGAAAGGTACGGCTTGCTCACCTTCAGGTCTCAATCAGTGGATGGCAGATCCTTCCGAAGATATTCAGGATGGATTTACCTGTACGGTGGAAGATAAAACAGGAGAAATACCGGAGAATATTGAGGAATTTTCAGGTGGAGGCACTTCTACAGAGCAGAGCAGTTCCACATCAGATTCCTCAGAATACATACTGCCGGATGTTAATGTCAGATATCTCAGCGCAGATGAAATTGCAGGGTTAAGCCTGGATGATATCCAGAATGCAATCAACGAAATCTTTGCCCGCCACGGAAGAGCATTCCAGACTGCAGAGATTGCGTCTTATTTCCAGGCAAAAAGCTGGTATCACCCGGATGCGTCCAAAACAGATGATCAGATTACCGCAGAATTCAACGAGTATGAAAAAGCAAATGAAAAACTGCTGGAAAACCGAAGAGATGAATTAAGCGGTACGCATGGAAAATAGCCAGCACAGTAATCAGGTGGTATTCCGAGGAAAATGGAAGCTTAGATATGGAACGAGAAAAAACAGAGTATAAAGATCTGGTCCGGGAACTGCAATAATTTTTTTCAGGATTCCACGGAGAAACTGACAGCCGGAGATCTGTGTCTGATTGCTCCGAATGTCAGACACGGAATTCTGGCGGTGGAGGATGACAGCATCATTCTGAATATTCTGATCCGCCGCAGTACATTCATGGACATCTTCTATAATACAGTCCGTGATAAAACCCAGATTTCCAGTTTTTTTGTGGGGAATCTGTATTCCCGGGAAAAAATTCGCTACCTTCTTTTTCATACGAAGAATGATACGGTTATCCGCAATTACATTCTGGATATGTACAGAGAGCAGAAAACAGGTGACAGTTTTTCGGACAGGATTATCTGCAACATTCTTACACTGTTTTTTGTGGAGCTGACGAGACGCCACGGAAACAATGTGAGTATTCCGGAAAGCAGAAGAGACCGGACACACCGAGCCAGTACAGAAGAAAGAATAAATAAAGTCAATTAAATTGATTATTTCAGACCATGGAAGCAACTCCGACATTCCGCTATGATGTAGATAAATAAAAAAACATCCATGCAGAATAAAAGGAGGAGAGCAGTATGAAATATGATGATACATATTCCATGATCGGAGCAATAATCAATCAGGGATTTGAAACTCAGTTTGAAAAGGAACGGAAGAAAAAAGAAAAGCGCCGGAAATATTTTCGAAAACTGCTGGCCTTTCTGGCACATCAGGGTAAAAGATTCAATTGCAGAAATCATAAAGAAACGATCTGTACATGTATGGCGGACTGTGGGGAGAGAGCATAAGAAAAATCAACACAGTTCAGGTTTTGTCGAAAGAAAAAGTCATAAAATGCAGAAATGCGGTTTACAAATTTTTTCTGTTATACTATAATAATCTCATGGACGACAAAAGTCCCCAACATATGAAAACAGGGGGGCCCGCTGAAGCGAGCTGAGAGTAGACTGTAAATGTCTTGACCCATAACCTGATTTGGATAATGCCAACGTAGGGACATATGCACGAAGGATTCTTAAAGATACAGAAGATCAGAGAGTACAGAAGACATTTTGAAGTACACAGGATTTTCATTTAAGTACGAAAGATTAAGAGCCGGCTGTTGTAATGCATACGCGTTGCGACAGCCGGTTTTTTGTGTATTTTCCAAAATCAGACATCAGATGTTGACACGAAAGGAGATTTTTTTACATGAGAAATTATAGTACACAGATGGAAGCTGCCCGTAAAGGCATCATCACACCTGAACTTGAAGTTGTAGCCAAAAAAGAGAGAATGACAACAGAGGAACTTCTTCCACTGGTAGCATCCGGTAAAGTCGTTATCTGTGCAAATAAAAATCATAAATGTATTGATCCGGAAGGTGTAGGTTCCATGCTCCGCACCAAGATCAATGTAAATCTCGGTGTATCCAGAGACTGCAAGGATTACGATGTGGAAATGCAGAAAGTTATGGAAGCTGTAAACATGGGCGCACATGCCATTATGGATCTGTCCTCCCACGGAAACACCATTCCATTCCGCCGCAAACTGACAAGCGAGTGTCCGGCAATGATCGGAACGGTTCCGGTTTATGACTCCGTTATCCACTATCAGAGAGACCTTGACACATTGACAGCCAAGGATTTCATCGATGTAGTAAGACTTCACGCACAGGATGGCGTAGATTTCGTAACGCTTCACTGCGGAATCACCAGAAAAACTATCGACCAGATCCGCAACCATAAGAGAAAAATGAACATCGTTTCCAGAGGAGGTTCCCTTGTTTTTGCATGGATGTGCATGACAGGCGAGGAGAACCCGTTCTATGAATATTATGATGAGATTCTTGACATCTGCCGTGAGTATGATGTAACCATCTCCCTTGGAGATGCATGCCGTCCGGGATGCCTGGCTGATGCAACAGATGTATGTCAGATCGAGGAACTTGTACGTCTTGGCGAGCTGACCAAACGTGCATGGGAAAAAGATGTCCAGGTTATGGTTGAGGGACCGGGACACGTTCCGCTTGATCAGGTAGAAGCAAACATGAAAGTGCAGCAGTCCATCTGCCAGGGTGCACCGTTCTATGTATTAGGACCTATCGTAACAGACGTTGCACCGGGATATGACCATATCACATCTGCAATCGGCGGCGCAGTAGCAGCTATGTCCGGAGCTGCATTCCTCTGCTATGTAACACCGGCAGAGCATCTTGCACTTCCGAACCTTGAAGACGTGAAACAGGGAATCATGGCTTCCAAGATTGCTGCACATGCGGCAGACATTGCAAAAGGTGTCCGCGGAGCCCGTGAGATCGACGATAAGATGGCAGATGCCAGAAGAAAGCTTGACTGGGAAGCGCAGTGGGAATGCGCTATGGATCCGGAAACAGCCAAACGTATCTGGAATGACCGTAAACCGGAACATGAGGATACCTGCTCTATGTGCGGTAAATTCTGTGCAGTACGAAGCATGAACAAGGCACTTGCAGGAGAACATATCGATATTCTGTAAGAAAATGAAATGCAGATAAGCATGTAGCACAGTATACCTATTTTCGGGATATCCGGCAGCCAGCCGAGTGCTGACGGGATATATTGTTTCGCTGCAATATAATATAGAAGAAACTGGAATGTCAGAGCCGTCCATGTTTTGGGTAAGATATCACAACAGGGCGGCTCTTTTTCCATGTAAAATGTCGTCCACATGACGAAAAAAGTACATGCTACATATGCAAAGTGCTCAATAATCCATGCAGAAGGATTGGATAATCCATGTATTTTTTGTGTCCAAATTGTTAAAATAGCATCATCAAATAACGGAGAACGTCAAAATAAAGGAGGACGAAACATGAAAAGAAAGATGCTCAGTATTCTGCTCTGTGCAGCAATGATGGGAACAACATTGGCAGGTGCAACAAGCGTACTTGCAGCTGACGACAAAGATTCCGACAGCAAATGGGAGTACAAGGAGGCTACTCTTACGTTCCTGATTGATTCTGATACAGCATCTGCCGGATATCAGGCAGTATTTGATCTCTGCGAGAAAGAGACAGGTATCCACATTGAGACAGAGCTTCGTGCATCAGGCGGTGACGGAGACAACCAGGTAAAAACAAGACTTGCTTCCGGCGAGATGACAGATCTTTGTGGATACAATTCAGGAGCTAAGCTCAACGAGCTTGATCCGGAGAGCAACTTTATCGACATTTCCGGCGAAGAGTGGGCAAGCCGTCTTGACGATACATTTGCATCTGCAGTAAGTGCCGGATCGGATACTGCAGTATATGGTGTTCCGCTTACAGCTACAAACCTCGGATGTATCCTTTATAATAAAGACCTTTATGAGGAATATGATCTCGAGGTTCCGGATACATGGGAAGATTTCCTTAAAAACTGTGATACACTGAAAGATGCTGGTGAGACAGCAGTGATCGGATCTCTTGGAGATTCCTGGACAATTCAGGTTCCATACCTTGGAGATCACTACAATGTACTTGCAGCAGAGCCGGATTTCTCAGAGAAATTCGAAGCTGGTGAAGCTAAATACGCTACAACAGAGGCTGGTCTTAAGAGCTTCCAGAAACTTGCTGACCTTCAGCCATACTTTAACGAGGATTACACAGCAACTACATACGCAGATGCATGCGATAAGCTTGTAAACGGCGAGGGTGCTCACTGGTTCATCCTTTCTCAGGCACTTTCCAGCATCTATGAGCTCTACGGAGACGATGTAAATAAGATCGGTGTTATGGGTGTTCCGGGAGATGATGCTGACAACCATGGCCTTACAGTTTGGGAGCCAACAGCTATTTACGGAAACGCTAACAGCGACAAAAAAGATGATATCTTAAGATTTATGGAGTTCTATACATCTGATGAGGCACTTGACGCATTCACAGAAGCACAGAAACCAGACGGCCCATATTGTATCAAAGGATATGAGCTTCCGGATGACGCATATGACGGAGTTAAAGAGGCTCAGGAGAAATACTTTGACACAGGAAAAACAAATGTTGCAATGGAGTTCCAGACATCTGTAAAAGGAACAAACTGCGAGTATATCTGCTCTGAGGTTGCAACAGGACAGTCTACAGCAGAGGAAGCTGCAAAGGCTTACGATGAGGACTGCAAGAAACAGGCAACACAGCTTGGACTTGATTGGAAATAAGTAAATGTATGTCGGCCGCCTGTGTTTCAGGCGGCCAGCTTTAATGTCAGCCAGACATCTGGAAATCGGAAAGGAAATGAAGCATGAACAAAAAGAAAATATACAGTTTATGGTTTCTTCTTCCGGCAGTACTGATTTTTGTGATCTTCTTCATCATCCCGATGGTGACATCACTGTTTTTCAGCTTAACTGTATGGGACCTGAAATCATTTACATTCTGCGGCCTTGATAACTATAAAACATTCTTCAGTGAAAACTCCTTAAGTATATCTGTAAAAAATACGTTGATCTATGCAGTTCTTACAAGTGGACTGAAGGTGATCATTGCATTCTTTATCGCTTTGTTCTTGACAAGTAAGATCAAAACAAAAGATTTCTTAAGATCTCTTGTATTCTTCCCGAACCTTGTCAGTGCGGTAGCAATCGGTATTATTTTCAAAGCACTGATGCATCCGAGCAAGGGACTTTTCAACACAGTTCTTGCAGCTATTGGAATTTCCGGACCTAACTGGCTGGGTGATACACATCTTGCCCTGTTTTCCGTAATTGCGGTTGATGTATGGAAGGGTGTCAGCATTTCCACAGTAATCTTTATTGCAGGTATCACATCTATTGATTCCAGCTATTATGAAGCTGCTTCCATTGACGGTGCAACCCGCTGGCAGACCATCCGAAACATCGTAATGCCACTGGTCCGCTCTTCAACAAATACCATTATCACACTTTCCCTGATCGGCGGACTTCGCTGCTTTGACCTGATCTGGGCTATGACAAAGGGTGGTCCTGGATTTGCAACTGACGTACTTGCATCCGTTGTTTACAAGCAGTATGCGGCAGGGTTCTTCGGCCTGTCTACAGCAGGAAACGTTATCATGTTTGCGGTAATTGCGATCATCGCATTCCCGCTTCAGAAGTTCCTTAACAGCAGGGAGGTGTACAACTAAAATGAAAAAACAGAAAAGACTTACCTTATTAGGAGACATCCTTGGATGTGTTTTCGGTATTCTCATTTTTGCAGTACCGTTTATCTTCATGCTGATCAATGCACTGAAGGACAGAAAAGAAGCAAACCTTCTGAGACTTTCCCTTCCGACGGAGTGGATGTGGAGTAACTTCAAAGAAGTATTTTCCGCAAATAATTATCAGATCATCACAGCATTTAAGAACAGTATCATCCTTACGATAGGATCCCTGATCGTGTTGATCATTGTAGGATCCATGGCAGGTTATGTTCTTCAGAGAAGATCTGACAGACCTGTAAAGATCGTGGATACACTTGTTATGACAGGTCTTATGATCCCTCCTGCGATCCTTCCTACCATCTGGGTTATGCAGGGACTTCATATTTACAAAACCATGTTTGGTATGATCATGGTTGAGACAGCACTTCAGATTCCGTTTACCATCATGCTTTACAAGGGATTTATGAATACGATCCCGGTAGAGCTTGAGGAGGCCGGATATATTGACGGTTGTACGAGAAGCAATCTGTTTGTAAAGATTATTTTCCCTCTTTTGAAACCGGTTACCTCCACGATCATTATCCTGAATGCGGTAACGATCTTCAATGACTTTACAAACCCGCTGTATTTCCTTCCCGGAAATGACAACGTAACAGTTCAGCTTACTCTTTACAATTTCATGGGAAGATATTCCAGTTCCTACAATCTGCTGTTTGCAGATGTACTGCTTATCACCATTCCAATGCTGATCCTCTTCCTGTTCTTCAACAAGAAGATCGTAGATGGTATGGTAGCCGGAGCTGTCAAAGGCTGATGTAAAACAGGTTACCAAATATGCAAGATCAGTTTTGTATGGTAAGATTTAAGATGCCGTGCAACTGGGAAAAACAGATACTCTGCTGTACAGGCGGGGTATCTGTTTATTGCTATATACAGATGAAATGAGAGGTGTTCTTATGAAATTCCGTACAAAACTGATCCTAGGTTTTTCTGTTGTAATATTCTTTATATCTGCAATTCTGGGAGTGGTCTGCTATAACTTTAATTCCCGGAGATTATCAGAAAAAGCTGCTCAGACTTTAAAATTTTATTCCAGACAGACGTCTGCTAATGTTGATTTTACCGTGGATTCCATGAAGCATGTGACAGACTATATCTTGTCAGATCCGGATATGCTCAATGCTATGAAGACTTTGCCGAAGTGCTATGGCAAGAATACCGTCAGTAAGGCTATCGAGCATAATGATCTTTTGGATACACTGAGTTCCGGGCTCACTATGTATTATGTAAACAGTAATTTTTACAGAGTTATTATTTTTAATGAGTCAGGTGATGTGGTATCCAGTACAAATACAGGGGAAAGAATTACCAATAAGGCAAGGAATACATCCGATATCAAATGGCTGGATTCAGCAGCCAGAATGCACGGCAAACCGATCCTGATAGCACCACATATGGATGGCTGGGGAATACGAAAAAGCGAGGAAGTTTTTTCCCTGGCAAGAAAAGTTCAGGGCGGAGATTTCGGATATATTGAAGTACAGTATGCTACGGATGAACTGAAGGCTATATTTGAGGTTCCGGATTCCGATATTAAAGTTGTGGCGTTTCTTCCGGGAGGAGAAGTATTGTATCAGTCCGAGGGACTGACCGGCGATCTGGTAAGCTACATAAAAAAACATCCGGAAGTAACAAAAAAGGATTCCATTACTGTTTCTTCAGACACAAGCATGTGGGCATCAGCATCAGAGATATCCGATAATTATGGAATCCGTGTAGTTGCCCTGGAGAAAAAGACAGAGATCGTTGCGGGCATGAAAGAGGCTGTGATGATCGCTCTGGGAATGGCTATAGGCTGTTTTGTGATCTCCATGGGTGTGGTAATCTTTATTGCCAGTAAGCTTTCCAGGCCGTTGACTGCGTTAAAGGATCAGATGGAAAATACGGGAATCGAGAATATGGATGCAGAGCTTGCAGTTCCGGATACAGATGATGAAGTGCGGGCAGTCGGAATCGCATACCAGAACCTGATGCGTCGACTGAACGAATCCATTGTAAAAGAAAAACGAATGTCCCTTCTGCAGCTGCAGGCCCAGTTTGATACCCTGCAGGCCCAGGTCAATCCGCATTTTCTCTATAATGTGCTAAATGTGATTTCCAGCAGAGGTGTGATGGACGGAGATGAGGAAATCTGTGAAATCTGCGGATGTCTGGCAGCAATGTTACGGTATTCCACAAGTACGAAGGAACGGTATGCCACAGTAGAAAAAGAACTGGAGTATCTTGACCGTTATATTTTCCTTCTGAAATCCAGATATGAACATCGTCTGGAAGTGAAGGTGGACTGCGAAGAATCCGTAAAACAGGAACAGCTTCCCAAGATCGTGTTGCAGCAGCTGGTAGAGAACAGTATACAGCATGGATATAATAACAGCAAAAATATCATGAAAATTCAGGTAAAGGGCTGGCGTGATGAAACCGGCTGGTACTTTGAAGTCCGGGATAACGGACAGGGGGCAACAGAAGAAGTACGTGAAGAATTAAACGAAAAAATGAGAAAAATCCGGGAAAAGATTATGTCCAGGGGAAGCAGTATAGAGATGGAAATCGGCGGAATGGGGCTGGCAAACACCTATGCAAGAATGTTTCTTCTGTACAATGGAAAAGCGGTATTCCGGATACGCAACATGGAAGAAGGATTAAGTGTCATCATAGGAGTATCGGAAAAGGAGGAAGGAACCGATGTATCAGGTGATGGTCGTTGATGACGAGCCTATGGCAGCTAGTCTCATTGTCAACATCATAAAAAGAAAATACAGTGATTTTGAGATTATGAGAACCGCCTATGACGGAGAAGAAGCGCTGGAGCTGATGGAAGAAAAAGGAGAACCGGATGTTCTGATTACAGATATTCAGATGCCGGTGATGAATGGCCTGAAGCTTGTGGAAGAAACAAAAAAGCGTTATCCGGAAGTGATCAGTGTCATTGTCAGTGGATATCAGGAATTCGAATATGCAAAACAGGCTATCGCATTTGGGGTGTGCGATTATATCCTGAAACCGATCGTGCCTTCGGAATTTTCCAAACTGATTACCAGAATAGAGGAAAAGCTGAGGCAGAAATATTATAAAGAACGAAACACACTGATGCACAAAATGGTAAATGAGATTCCCATAGATGAAAAAACACTACGGAGATATTTTCAGTCAGAATGTTATTACGGGGCCATTGTAAGACTGAACGGGCTTCCCAGCCGTTATGGGGAACGGGGAAAAAAGGAAGTCTTTTCAGACATCAATGAGATGATGATTGCGTATGGACGTGATACCCAGGAAACGCTGTATCTATGTCCGGGCGAGCTGGTCAGTGATGAAGATTATGAGCAGATGATACGAAGGCGTATTGGGAAAGAACAGCCGGAAGCTGCATATGTGACGTCTGTTATCCGGCAGAAATCCGTTCCTGCAGCACAGATTGGAGAAATGGTGCGTGAGCTTTACCGGAAGCTGGATTCTTCTATTATCCTGGGAAAAAATCAGACATTGATCCTGGAGGAAACCCCGTCGGCGAATCCAGGCGGAAGACCTGGAAAGGACTACGAATATCTGGAAGAACTGGAATATCTGGCGGGTAAACAGAAGTACGACCGGCTTCAGAAAGATACGGAATCGCTGATTCACAGATGGGTGCAGGAGGAACGTCCTCAGCTGTGGATTGAAGGGCGTGTGCGGCAGATTGGTTATCTGCTTCAGCGCTACGATGCAGGAAACCGGGATTACCGGGAATCGGAATTTCTTATGGATGATATTTTTTCCACCGCAGAAAATGTGGAGCAGCTTTGCACCGGAATTTCCGATATCTTTTTCAAGGATGTAAAAGAAGATCCGGCATCCACACAGAAAACAGATACGGAAGAATATTTTGAAAGTGTGAAAGAGTACATCCGTAAACATATGTCGGAGCAGTTGTCTCTGCACAGCGTAAGCAAGGCCGTAGGAGTTTCGCAGACATATTTGAGCAGGCTTTTCCGAAAATATGAAGATGCGTCCTTTAATACTTATCTGACGTCGCTTCGCATGGAGAAGGCGAAAAAACTTCTTCTCAGAGAAGAGAAGATGTATGTGAAAGATGTGGCAGAAAAAGTGGGATACAAAGACCAGTTTTATTTCAGCAGGATCTTTTATTCCTACACCGGTGTAAGGCCATCGGAATATGTGGAGAAAGAAAATTTTGGGATCATATAAAAAATGGAGGATGAAGGTATGCTATATCACAATGGGGAAAAACTGACAAAAGAAAAATTTCAAAATCCGGGAAGCGAGTACCGGGCGGCTCCGTTCTGGGCATGGAACTGTAAGATGACAGAAGCCGAGATCGACAATACGCTGGATGCCCTGAAAGCGATGGGCATGGGGGGCGGACATATCCACTGCCGTACAGGAATGGACAATCCTTACATGGGCGAAGAGTTTCTGAATCTGGTAAAATATTCCTGGAAAAAAAGCAGGGAAAAAGATATGCTGACCTGGCTGTATGATGAAGACCGCTGGCCATCCGGAGCAGGCGGCGGGCTGGTAACAAGAGATCACAAATACAGAATCCGTTTTCTGCTTTTTACTCCGGAGTGCCAGGACGGAAAGGAGATCGGAAACAGTGAGCTTCGCTCTTCCGGACAGGCGATCCGAAGCAATGAGCGCACATTCCTTGGAAGATATCAGGTACGGCTGGAGGATGGTTACCTTGCAGAGTATGAAAAGATCGATGAGGATGCGTCGCTGAAAGAGGGATTTCAGGAATGGTTTGCCTATCTTGAAGTATCCGGGGACAATCCCTGGTTTAACAATGAAGCGTATCTGAACACTCTGGATAAAGAGGCGGTAAAACGTTTTATCCAGGTAACCCATGAGAAGTATTATGAAAATCTGGGAGAGGAGTTCGGGAAAACCATCCCTGCCATCTTTACAGACGAGCCGCAGTTTTCCCATAAACAGTGCCTGGATTTTGCAGATGAGCGGATGGATGTGACCATTCCATATACCGATGATCTGGAAAAAACTTTCCAGGCTGCATATGGACACAGCCTTCTTAAGCATCTTCCGGAGCTGTTCTGGGAGCTTCCAGGAGAGGCGGTTTCCAGAATCCGTTATGAATATCATGACCACATTGCAGAGCGTTTTGCAGATGCTTTTGCGGATACGGTGGGAACCTGGTGTAAGGAACATGGCATTGCCCTGACCGGACATATGATGGAAGAGCCGACTCTGGAAACGCAGACAGCGGCCCTTGGGGAAGCTATGCGTTCCTACCGTTCCTTTGAAATTCCGGGAATTGATATGCTCTGTGACAGAAGAGAGCTTTCCACCGCAAAACAGGCGGAGAGCGCGGTGCACCAGTTTGGAAGAGAAGGAATGACAAGTGAGCTTTATGGTGTTACAAACTGGGATTTTGATTTCCGGGGCCATAAGCTTCAGGGGGACTGGCAGGCAGCTCTGGGAGTAACAGTCCGTGTACCACATCTGACCTGGACTTCCATGGCAGGCGAGGCAAAACGTGATTACCCGGCTTCTATCAGCTACCAGTCACCGTGGTATAAAGAATATCCCCTTGTGGAAAATTATTTTGCAAGAGTTAATACAGCCCTCACAAGAGGTGTGCCACATGTGAAGCTGGCAGTGATCCATCCGGTAGAGTCTTACTGGCTTTTCTGGGGACCAAAGGAACAGACAGCACCGATCCGTGAGGAGATGGATGAAAACTTTATCCATATGATCGAATGGCTGCTTTATGGCACTGTTGATTTTGATTTTATTTCAGAATCTCTGCTTCCGGATCTGAATCAGGGACAGGAAGAGGAAAAACTTCTGAAGGTGGGAGTAATGAAATATGATACAGTTCTGGTACCGAACTGCCTGACACTTCGAAGCTCTACTTTGGAGATCCTTGAGAAATTTAAGGAAAGAGGCGGCCGGGTGATCTTTGCAGGACAGCTTCCGAAATATGCAGATGCCTATCCGTCAGACAGAGAGGTGCGAAGCTGGCAGAGAAGTGTGAGACTGTGGCATTCAGTAAGTACCGTCTGCTGGAGGCAGTAAAGGATGCAAGAGATATAGAGGTTCTGGAGGCCGACGGAAAACCTTCCACGAATCTGATTTATCAGATGAGGGAAGAAGGCAAAAACAGATGGCTGTTCCTCTGCCATGTAAACCGCACGGAAAAAGTTTCCGATGCCTGCATTATTATCAACGAGCTGCAGGAACGTAAGAAAAGTCAGGATCTTCCAAGGGAGGAAAAACTCCGCATCCGTATCTGTGGAACATGGAATGTGACCGTATATGATGCAATGACCGGTGAAATTTATCCGGTGAAAGCAGAGTACCATAAAGGGGACACCATTCTGAAGCAAAGCATGTTTGACCATGACAGCCTGCTTCTGTGGCTGGAATCTGCAGATGAAAAAACAGAGTCCGAAAAAACGGACAGCACAGAGAAAACAGTAATCCATGAACTTCCGATCTCAGATCAGGTGGAGATTGTCCGCAGTGAACCGAATGTAAGTATTCTGGATCTGGCTGAATATGCTTTTGACGGCGGGGAGTGGCAGTCGGAGGAAGAGATTCTCCGCATTGACAATCAGTTCCGTGAGAAGCTGGGATATCCACTTCGTATGGAGGCGTTTGCACAGCCATGGACCAATGACAGGGTGGAAGGATTCGAACATACTTTGTCCCTGCGCTTCCATATTCATACAGAAGCTCTGATGGAAGGAACTTTCCTTGCCATGGAAAATGATGAGAAAACAAAAATATTCCTGGATGGGAAAACTGTGGAAAACCGCGCGGAAGGATGGTATGTAGATCACTGTATCCGCAAAGTTCCGCTTCCGCAGATGGAAGCAGGAGAACATGAGCTGGTTGTGGAGATTCCTTATAATTCCAAAGTGAATATTGAAGCAATGTTCCTGCTGGGAGAGTTTTCCGTGAAAGCTGTGGGAAGAGACCAGGTGCTGGATGCAGTGAGCCACAAGGCAGCCTTCAGTGACCTTACCGTTCAGGGTTATCCGTTCTATGGTGGAAATGTGACATATAAAATTCCATTTATCAGCAAAGGCGGAGAAGTAAATGTACGGGCAAATCTGTTCCGCGCACCGGTTATGAAGGCTTCTGTGGATGGAAAAGAAGCGGGGTATATTGCATTTTCTCCTTATGAGTTATCTCTTGGTGAACTGCCGGCAGGAGAGCATCTCCTGGAGCTGACTGTATTTGGAAACCGGGTGAATACATTTGGAACCTTACACAACTGTGATCAGAAAGAAGACTGGTATGGACCAAATGCATGGAGGACAACCGGCGACCTCTGGTCCTATGAGTATCAGATAAAACCGTCAGGCCTTCTGAAAGCGCCGGTTCTTGCAGAGAAAAATTAAGGCTTGTAATTATAAAAAGAGCGCGTTATAATAAATCAATAAAAAGAAAATTTCTTCGGGGCAGGGTGTGATTCCCTACCGGCGGTATAGTCCGCGACCCGCTTCGGCGGCTGATCTGGTGAAATTCCGGAACCGACAGTAAAGTCTGGATGAGAGAAGAACGCGCAGTATTTGAAGAACGTGCTCAGCGCCCCGGGAAGAAGCTCCCGGGGCTTTTTATGTGAAGACATTTTTTTCGCATAAAGATTTCTTGTAGAAATTTTCTTTGAATATTTCTGAAGAAGGAGAGAGAGTTATGAGTGAACAGATATTACAGAGAGGAAATGCCGTGGAAAGAAGCAGAACAAGAACTATCGCGCAGGTAGCTATGCTTGGTGCTGTGGCAGGAGTATTAATGAATCTTGAGTTTCCGATCCCGTTTCTTGCACCGTCTTTTTATCAGCTTGATTTTTCCGAGGTACCGGTTATGGTAGGAACCTTCGCTATGGGACCTGTAGCAGGTATCCTGATCGAGCTTGTGAAGATTCTCGTACATCTTGTGACTAAGGGAACCATGACTGCCGGTGTTGGTGATGTTGCCAATTTCCTGTTTGGATGTGCCTATGTGGTACCGGCCGGCCTGATCTACCGTTTCCGTCATAAAAAGAGCAGAGTACATGCAGTTGCAGGTATGGCAGCGGGAACAGTTCTGACAGCGATCCTTGCATGCTTTGTCAATGCCTTTGTGCTGCTTCCGGCTTACGGTAAGGCTTTTGGAATGCCGATCGAGACCTTTATCCAGATGGGAAGCGCAGTACACAGCTCCGTAAACGGACTGCTTACCTTTGCACTGCTGATCATTGCTCCGTTTAATATCTTTAAATATGCACTGACATCTCTGATCGTATTTGTGATTTATAAGAAGATCCGTGTTGTACTGAAGGGCGACTGATCATAAGCAGCTGCCGGAGGATGATGGAAAGATCAGAAAATGGTGGTTTCAGATAAATATCTGAGAATATGAGAAATGCCATGTAATATATTGCCGATGGGCAGTAAGATTACATGGCATTTTTTATGTCAGGCGTTTTGTTCGGCAGCTTTCATGACTCCAAGCTCATGTCTGGCAAAAACAACGGCCAGCACAAATGCGGCAGTATCTGCAATTGGTCCTGCGTACATGACGCCATCGATTCCGAAGAAGACCGGGAAGATGACGATCAGCGGCAGCAGGAAGAGTACTTGCCTTGTGAGGGACATGATCACACCAAGCCTGGCTTTTCCAATGGAGGTAAAAAAGCCGGCGGACATAGGCTGGATTCCGTTGGCAAAGGTCATCAGCATGAAGATGCGGAGATATTTTTCTGCAAAATGAAAGTACAGGTCGCTGCCGTTTCCGAAGATACCTACGATCTGATGTGGGAAGAGCTGGAAGCAGATAAAAAATATGGTTGCGATCACAGTACATAAGGTTATGGAATAGCGGTATGTCTGGCGTACACGGCTGTATTTTTCGGCGCCGTAGTTAAATCCCCAGATGGGCTGGGAGCCTTGGGAGATTCCGATGCAGATGGCCATAAATACCTGATTGACTTTGGAAATGATTCCTGCACAGGCGATCGGAATATCACTTCCGTAGGCTGAGAGTGCTCCGTAATGGCGAAGTGTATTGTTCATGACGATCTGCACTGCAGCAATGGCAACCTGATTGATACAGGATGCCATTCCCAGAGAAAAAATAGCAGACAGATTGCGTGCCTCAGGGATCAGCATGGAGCGGTCCAGGTACATTTTCCGGAGTCTGGAAAAATAAAAAATGATCAGAAGTCCGGATACGACCTGACCGATCACGGTTGCCCAGGCTGCACCTTTGATGCCCCAGCCGAATCCAAAGATGAAAAGCGGGTCCAGGATGGTGTTGATGGCGGCTCCGGCCAGGATACAGGCCATGGAATAGGTGGGGCTCCTGTCTGCACGGATCAGGTGATTACCGCCTGTGCTTAAAACGTAAAAGGGCAGTCCAATGGCGGTGATCCCCATATAATCAATGGCATAGGGCATGACGTCCGGTGTTCCGCCGAAAAAATGAAGTAGTGGCTTCAGGAACAGAAGGACGATGACAGAGAGTATCGTACCGGAGATTATCAGCGAGGAGAGTCCGGTTCCTGCGATGGAACTGGCTTTTTTTTCGTTTCCTGCGCCCATTTCCAGGTTGTAATTGGAGGCACTGCCGATTCCCAGGAGCAGTGCAGCAGCGGTGGAGATAATGGTTACGGGAAATGCGATGTTTGTGGCTGCATTTCCAAGCATTCCGACGCCCTGGCCGATAAAGATCTGGTCAACGATATTGTACAGAGCGCTGACCAGCATGCTGATGATGGCTGGAATGGCGAATCTGGCGATCAGGCTGCCTACAGGGGCGGTTCCCAGAGGGTTTTCGGCCTGGGCAGAGGTGGTCTGGTTTTTCAATGTTTTTTCCTTCTTTCTTGTCTGCAGTAGCTGTTTGGTAATGTGATAAATAAATTTTAAATTTTATAGCAGGGTATTTATTATAGCACTATTGTGAAGTGAGTGTAAGTATAAAAAATTGACCTTTGGTTTTGGATAGGATAAAATGTTTTTAGAAAAAATTTTCGGGAAGGAGCTTTTCAGATGGGTAAGATCAACAGTGTGAAAAAACTTACAGATAATAAGTTCGTGAATCTTTATGGGGTGGATGCAACCAGTGTACATGATACGCCGGTTTCTTATTTTGTGGCCTCCAGGGCGAAGAGTGTGGAGGATATGAAGCTTTCTACGGGGGAGAATCATCCGGATGGGGTGATCATTTACAGTGTTTATGGAGAGAAGAGGGATAAGGTTGTGCTGATCCGTCAGTATCGGTATACGATCGGCGGGTATATTTATGAGTTTCCGGCGGGGCTTGTGGAGCCTGGGGAGGATTTTCACGAAGGTGCTGTGAGGGAGATGTTTGAGGAGACAGGGCTGAAGCTGGAGCCGATTAAGGTGGCGGAGGCGTTTGAGAAGCCTTATTTTACGACGATCGGAATGACGGATGAGTCCTGTGCTACGGTTTACGGGTATGCCAGTGGGGAGGTTAGTAAGGCTGCTCAGGAGGACAGTGAGGAGATCGAGGTCATTATCGCTGACAGAGATGAAGTACGAAGGATCCTCAAAGAAGAGAGAGTCGCTATTATGTGTGCATATATGCTGATGCACTTTTTGAAAGATGAAGAGCCATTTGACTTTCTGAAAGAAATCTGAGAAAAAATTCAGGGGAATCTGCGGTTGGCAGATTCCCCTTTGTAGTTAAGAGATCAGAGCTCTGTGAGTTTGCCCAGGTCTTTGTTGTATTTGCAGTATTTGCCATTTTCGGAGATAAATGGCTGGTAGGTGTCGGTGCGATTGTCTTTGATGTAGACGATTCCGGTGGCGATCATTTCTACCAGGGAGAAACGTTTGCTTAAGCTGGAGATCCAGCGGTAGGTTTTTTCGTTGCCGGAGTCTGCCATGAGGAGGTTGTAGCCGCCTGGACAGGCTTCCAGGGTGAAGTAAACTTTCTGGGACCGGATGGAGGTGTTGAAGACCTGGCCGGTGATGTAGGTGGAGAAGTTGGCTTCTACGAATTTATGGAAGGTGTAGAGGTCGTAGGTTACTCCACTGACTTCATCTTTGATCTTGTCGCCGCGCTCGATGCGGGCTTTCAGGAGTTTCAGGACTTCGATGGTCCAGTTGATGAAGGAGATACTGCTGTAGTTCATGCTTTCCTGAAGCTGGTCGATCAGCTGTTTTGACAGGATGTTGGATTTTGATGCTTCATTAAAAAGTTCTTCGTTCATAAGGTTCCCTCCAGTGTTGGATTTTTATATGGTTTTCGCTCTTTTTTTGTATCTTTTATTATAAGTCTGAATTGTATATAAAGCAATAAAAAATGCGTGAAATACAAAGATAATTATTGAAAAATGATATATAATTAACGAGCGTGTTTTGGAAATATCAGTGCTTTTGGTGGCTGAGTTAAATGTGGACTGTAAATATCGAGTTAATTTGGATAACTATAAATAATTATAAGGAAGAGTTTTACTAAATATCCCCATTTTATTGATGAAATTTTGTTGTATATCTCCCTTGACATAAAGGCTTCCTCCGGGTGTATCATAATGCTGTGTTAAAGGAGGTAGACTATTATGTTTGAGTCATTACAGGAGAAGACTGAAGAGAAGGCAATGGTACAGTTCCTTGAACGCTTTACAGATTATCCATTTCTGGTAAAGTTCAAGAATTCCGAGTATCACATCGGAGAGGGTGAACCTACATTTACGGTGAATTTTAAGAAAGCGATTCCTCTGGCGGATCTGATGAAGAGCACATCCCTTGCACTGGGTGAGGCGTATATGCGTGGGGATCTGGATATCGAGGGGAATCTTTATGAGGCACTGGATCATTTTCTGGGACAGATGGGGAAATTTTCGACCAATGAGTCTGCGCTGAAGAAGATCATGTTCAGTTCAACATCCAAGAAAAACCAGGAAAAGGAAGTAACCAGCCATTATGATATTGGAAATGATTTTTATAAACTATGGCTGGACGAGACGATGAGTTATTCCTGTGGATACTTCATCCATGAAGATGATACTCTGTATCAGGCACAGGTAAATAAAGTTGATTATATTCTTAAGAAATTACATCTCAAAGAAGGCATGAGCCTTCTGGATATTGGCTGCGGCTGGGGATTTCTGCTGATCGAAGCGGCCAAGAAATATAAGATCCACGGTACCGGTATCACGTTAAGCCATGAGCAGTATGCGGAATTTCAGAGACGGATCAAAGAGCAGGGACTGGAAGATTATCTTACCGTAGAGCTGATGGATTAC
Source organism: Blautia sp. MSJ-36 (assembly GCF_018917985.1). Classification (NCBI taxonomy): domain Bacteria; kingdom Bacillati; phylum Bacillota; class Clostridia; order Lachnospirales; family Lachnospiraceae; genus Blautia; species Blautia sp. MSJ-36. The sequence goes on from NZ_JAHLPQ010000003.1 coordinate 178,086, forward strand.
CGTGATCTTCCGAAGAAAGAGTATCAGTTTGACCGTGTTGTCAGCGTCGGTATGCTGGAGCATGTTGGCCGTGACAATTATCAGCTGTTTCTTGACTGCGTGGAGAAAGTCCTGAAACCAGGTGGACTGTTCCTGCTTCACTTTATCAGTGCCCTGAAAGAGCATCCGGGTGATCCGTGGGTCAAGAAATATATTTTCCCGGGCGGAACCGTTCCGAGTTTACGTGAAATTCTGAATCATATGGCAGAGGACAATTTCCATACCCTGGATATCGAAAATCTCCGCCTGCATTACAATAAGACACTGCTCCACTGGGAAAAGAATTTCCGGGATAACATCGAAAAAGAGAAGACCATGTTTGATGAAAAATTCCTACGTATGTGGGATCTCTACCTGTCCGCGTGTGCGGCAACGTTCCATAACGGAATTATCGATCTTCATCAGATCCTTATGACCAAGGGCGTGAACAATGATCTGCCGATGACACGGTGGTATTGATAAAAGTCTTTACAAACCCGCCGGAAAGGAATATCATACTTTTATAAAACTATTTATAAAAGTCAACAAGAGGTTTCGTATGGCAGGAAAAGCAGAGAAAAAAAGCAATACAAGATCAAGGATCATCAGTTATGTGATGAATAATGAGAATACATCCAAGGTGGAAATTTCCAAGAATCTGAACATAAGTATGCCTACCGTGCTTTCCAATGTAAATGAACTGATGGAAAGTGGGGTGCTTGTGGAAACAGGGGAATATGCATCCACCGGAGGCAGAAAGGCCAAGAGTATTGGTATCAATCCGTCTTACCGTTATGCAATGGGAATTGTGATCACTGCCAATCATGTGGGAATGACACTGGTGAATATGAGATCTGAGATCGAAAAGACAGACAGGGTAAGAATGAAGTTTTCGCCGGAAACATCTTACTGTGGGGAGCTATCCATACTGGTAAAAAAATTTCTGGAAGACATGGAAGAGCCGGAAAAGCTTCTGGGAATCGGGATATCCATTCCGGGGATCATCAGCCAGGAACAGCATCTTGTGGTGAAATCCCATGCCCTTAAGATTGAAAATTACAGCCTCAGTTTTCTGGAACAGTCTTTTTCCTGTCCGGTTTATTTTGAAAATGATGCCAATGCGGCGATGATGGCTGAGGATATCCATCAGTATAGAAACGCCATTTATCTTTCTCTGAACAATACGCTGGGTGGTGCTTTCTGCATTGATGGAAAACTGTTCTCCGGACAGAATCAGAAAGCCGGTGAGTTTGGACATATGATTCTGGTACCTGGCGGACGGAAATGTTACTGTGGCAAAAAGGGCTGTGCAGATGCCTACTGTGCGGCAAGCGCGCTGACAGATGGGAAGTATGAATCCCTGGAACTGTTTATGGAAGCACTTTCAGAGGGAAACACAAAAGCACAGAAGAAATGGGCGGATTATCTGGACAATCTAGCCATACTGATTTCCAATCTGCGAATGGCTTACGATATGGACATCATTCTTGGTGGAGAAGTTGGTGGATATCTTGCGGATCATATGCTGGCTCTTGGGGAAAAAGTGATGGAATATAACGGATTTGACCGGGATATCCGATATCTTAAGAATTGTACCTACCGGAAGGAAGCATCTGCGGTGGGGGCAGCGAAGCATTTTTTCAGTGAATTCATAAAAAATATATAAATAAAGAAATGTTATGGAAAAAGCCTGCAGGGGTGGTGTGATATGTGAACACACAGGATCTGCGGGCTTTTTTTATTATGATATCAATAGAATGATACTTCTGGCTGTAAATAGTGAAATATGCATAAAAACAGAAGGTCAGACTTGTTCAATACGTAGAATAGCAGGAAATACTATTGACAAATTCTTTCAAAAGAATCACAATATAATTACTTTGATAAAATGATTAATAAAAGTTACGATGAAAGATAAATAAAGATCAGCAAGGAGGAAAAAACAATGATTCAGCAGGTAATGACAAATCCAGGAGAGATTATTTTCAGAGAGGTACCGGTTCCGGAGGTAAAAGATGACCAGGTTCTTGTTAAGATCATGAATATTGGTATCTGTGGATCGGACATCCATGTATACCACGGCAAGCATCCGTTTACCAAATATCCGGTGACACAGGGACATGAGGTTTCCGGTGAGATCACGGAACTTGGAAAAAATGTGACAGGGTTTAAGGTTGGACAGAAAGTTACCATCGAGCCACAGGTATACTGCGGACATTGCTATCCATGCCGCCACGGAAAGTATAACCTCTGTGAGGAACTGAAGGTTATGGGCTTCCAGACAACAGGAACTGCTTCTGAATATTTTGCGGTAGATGCGTCCAAGGTTACCCCGATTCCGGAAGAGATGTCCTATGAGGAAGGCGCTATGATCGAGCCTCTGGCTGTTGCAGTTCATGCAGTGAAGCAGATGGGCGATGTAAAGGGAATGAATATCACAGTGATCGGCGCAGGTCCTATCGGAAACCTTGTTGCACAGACAGCCAAGGGAATGGGCGCAGCCAAAGTTATGATCACCGATGTCAGCGATCTCCGTCTTGCAAAAGCAAAAGAGTGCGGCATTGATATCTGCGTAAACACGAAAGAGAAAAATTTCGGAGAAGCTCTGGTGGAAGCGTTTGGCCCGGACAAGGCAGATGTAATCTATGACTGTGCCGGAAACAACATCACTATGGGACAGGCGATCCAGTATGCAAGAAAAGGCAGCGTCATCGTACTGGTAGCAGTATTTGCAGATATGGCAACGGTTGACCTTGCTGTTGCCAACGATCATGAGCTGGATATCAAGAGCACCATGATGTACCGCCATGAGGATTACGTAGATGCCATTGATCTTGTAAATGCCGGAAAAGTTCATTTAAGACCACTGATCTCAAAAACATTCAAGTTCAAAGATTATCTGAAAGCATACCAGTATATTGATGAGAACCGTGAGACAACCATGAAGGTTATCATCAATGTGCAGGAAAAATAAACAGTCATAAAAAATACAGAAAATAAAACCTCCCGGAACGATCCACAGACAGAAAACTGTGGTATTGTTTCAGGAGGTTTTTCTGTTACAGTAAATTGTTTCGGAAAAATGAGAGATCGGTATTATGCCGCTGGTGTATGGATCAGTTTTTCAAAATCTTCCTCACACATAGGACGGTAATACAGGAATCCCTGGATTTCATCGCAGCCTTCTTCTTTCAGAAATTCAGCAATATCTTCAGTTTCCACACCTTCGCATACAATGGATTTTCCCATGCGCTTCAGCATATGGAAGACTTCCTGAAGAACAATCTTTGCATTTTCCGTAAGGGAATCGCCAAGGAATTTCCGGTCGATCTTTACTTCATTGAACAGCAGATCTTTTAAGGTATTCAGGGAAGACATAAACATAATAATCCAGGCTGATGAAAAAACCGTTCTGCTCAAACAATGGAATGTACACGGCCGGGGATCAGCGCATTTTTCCACCACGAAGCCAGCGGACGAGGACTTCCGCACTGGAGATCTTCCCACTGGCAGGAGATACTTTGGGCTGAAAATAAATCTGAAATTCTTCATTTTTCAGAGTCTGATGGAAGGAATGGAGAATTTCTGCCTGTATTTTTTCCTGACGGTCAATTTCTTTTAAATCCATACTGTCGGTCAATGGAGATTCCTACAGCAACAACCGCCACAGAGAGAATGGTACGATCATACGAAAACCGGAGCATGAGATCGAAGATGGGATTTTTATTACGGAGGGATCTTTATGAAGATATTAAGTACAATAAGAAAAATTCTCCTGCATGTCTGTGTTGTATGCAGTCTGGTTTCCATAACAGCAAAAATCCTGGACTGGTATAATCCGTACATGAATTTTTCCGGACATGTGAGTGGGCTTCAGATGGTGTTATATTTTGTGGTGATCTTGCTGGCAGTAACAGAAGGCGGAAAGAGGATTTCCGGGAAAAAATCTCAGAGCCGTATGAGAGAAAGAAGGTTGCATAATCATTCGGAAAGATTTATCATAGATTCCATGTGAGGATTACGCCTTTTTGGCGTATGAGGATGATGGAGTGAAATGAAATGTATTATGATCTGACAAAAGGCAGGATCGGAAAATGTCTGATCCTGTTTGCGCTGCCTATGATCGCGGGCAATCTTCTGCAGCAGTTTTACAATATTGCGGATACTCTGATCGTAGGACGTGTGCTTGGAAAAAACGCATTGGCAGCGGTTGGTTCTGCCTATACTTTGATGACGTTTCTGACGTCTGTTTTTCTGGGACTGAGTATGGGTTCCGGTGCTCTTTTTTCGATTTATAAGGGAAAGGGCAGTGACCGGAAACTGCGGCTTTCTGTTGTCCATGCTTTTGGACTGATCATGAGTGTGACGGTGATGTTAAATGTGGTGGTGTACCTTTTTACGGACCCGATCCTCTGGTTCCTGCGGGTGCCGGAAGAAGTGTATGGCGGGATGAAAACATATCTGCTTGTGATTTTTGCGGGTCTTGTGGCAACGTCCCTTTATAACTTTTTTTCCTGTCTTTTGAGGGCTCTTGGTAATTCCACGGTGCCTCTTGTTTTTCTGGCGGTTTCCGCTGTCCTGAATATTGGACTGGATCTTTTATTTGTGGCGGTTCTTCCCTGGGGAATCGCAGGTGCGGCTTTTGCTACGGTGATCGCTCAGTATGTGTCAGGCGTCGGGATCACCATTTATGTGCTGCATTCCTGTAAAGATCTTCTGCCTGGAAAAGAGGAGCTTTGTTTTGACCGGGGGATTCTTGGTGAGATCGTGAATCTTTCTTCTCTGACCTGTCTGCAGCAGTCGGTGATGAATTTTGGTATTCTGATGGTCCAGGGATTGGTGAACAGTTTCGGGGCTACGGTGATGGCTGCTTTTGCGGCTGCTGTGAAGATTGATACTTTTGCCTATCTTCCGGTTCAGGATTTTGGAAATGCGTTTTCTACATTTGTGGCGCAGAATTATGGTGCCGGTAATAAAGAGCGTATCCGAAAGGGTACCCGGGTGGCTTTTGCCATGAGTATCGGGTTCAGTGTGGTGATTTCGGTGCTGGTGTGTCTGTTTGCCGGGCCTTTGATGAAGATTTTTGTCAGTGGAAAAGAGGTGGCTGTGATCGCTGCGGGGGTGAAGTATCTCCGGATCGAAGGTGCGTTTTATCTTGGCATTGGCTGTCTGTTTCTGTTGTATGGTTATTACCGGGCGATCAAGCGGGCGGAGATGTCGGTTGTGCTGACGGTGATCTCGCTGGGGCTCCGTGTTCTGCTGGCTTATGTTCTTTCTGCTGTGATTGGTGAGGTAGGAATCTGGGTGGCGATTCCCATCGGCTGGGTGATGGCGGATGTTACGGGGATTGTTTATATGCGGCGGACGTGGTGAGGTGGCTATGTCTGTTATTTATGGCCGTTGTCGTATAGCTGCTGGATGTCTTTCGGGAGGTTGTCCGGGAGCATCTGGCGGATTTTGTCTTCGTTTCCTTCTTTCATGGCCTGGTCGTAGTACCAGCATTTGTATTTGAGCATATCGAGGGTTTTATTGAGTCGTAGGATTTCCTGTTCTACGGCTTTTTTTCTTGTCTCGAAGAGTTCTTTGCGGTTCTGGTAGGTGCTGCTTCCCTGGTTGCACCATTCGAAGAATTGTTTGATGTCTTTGATTTCCAGGCCGGAGGCTTTGAGGCATTCGATCATGCGGAGGGCTTCCAGTTCGTGGTCGTTGAATTTTCGGATGCCGGATTCGCGTTTGAGATTGGGGAAGAGGCCTTCTTTGTCGTAGTAGCGTAGGGTAGAGACGGGGAGATGGAACATTTCGGATACTTGGCCGATGGTGTACATTGGGGGTCCTCCTTTGGGTTTTTGTTTTTATTTTATGATAAATGGGGGTGGGATGCAAGTATAGGACGCCGTGGAGTGTGCATCGGTTCTGGCTGGGGCTTCGTCGGGGGCTGGCTTCTAGGCTGCCGGAATTCTGCTAAAAGCGTTTTACAAAAGTCCGAACTCGCTTCGCTCAAACAGCGAACTTTTGTAAAACAACGCAGATTTCCGCCAGCCAAGAATCAGCTCCCCTCCTGCAGAGTCAGCCAGAACCGATGCACACTCCACGGCTGGCTATTCAGGGCGGGAGGGATAGGTGGTTTTCGCGGTTGGGTGTTCAGGTTGGGAGATTTAGGGTGGCTGCTCGGGGGTTGGATGAGGCATCAGCGCTGCGCTGGATGCCTGGGTGGAAAGGCTGAGTTTCCTTGTGGTTTGGCGGGAGTGGATGTCGGATTATGGGATAATTTTTGGAATAGTTTTGGATGATTTTCAGGGTGATGCGTGGTATGGTTATTATATCTTATAAGATCTTTGTCTGTATGGACATTCTTGGAGCTTCATATTCTGGAGCATTTTCCATTTTGAGTTACTGTAGAGTTTGTGAAAATCCATTTTATGGGGTTTTTATGTTTGGGTGCTGTGGTATAATTTTATATACCAGTAGGAGTGTTAATGACCAACAATACTATATTCGATGATGTTTTCCGGACAATGGTGGAGAAGATGACTTATCTGGTGGTTCCGCTTATTAATGAGGTGTTCCATACCGTATATCCGGAGGATGTTAAGATTGTTCAACTTCGTAATGAACATCAGTTGGAAGATGGGGAGATTATTACCGATTCCTGTCTGAGGATTGGCGATATGTTGTACCATATTGAATGCCAGAGCTTGGATGATGAAACAATGGCGGTCAGAATGGTTGAGTATGACTTTGCGATTGCATTGGAACACAGAAAAAAAGTTGATGGGAGATATTGTGTAGAATTTCCCAGATCTTGCATACAAAAGATAGTATTTTTGAGAAAAAGCTTCTGATGCTGCTTCCATTTTATATTATGAGATATGAGAAGGTTGCGGATATAATAGAGAAAGATTCGGAAAAACTTCAGAGATTATTAAGTGAATATGAAGATATACGTAATAAACTGGGGAAAGAAATTTCGATTTCTGGGAGGGCAGAATTATATACAGATCTGAATAGGCTGATTATCAGAATATCGGATTATGTTTTCAGGAATAAAGAAAAAGTTCGGAAAGGAGTTGGCGAGGTTATGGGTGGAAAAGTTTTGCAGTTGGAATCTGAGAGGCTTCGCGAGGAAGGAATGGCGATTGGAAAAGCGGAAGGAAAAGCAGAGGGTGAAGCGAGATTGAGTGTACTGATCAATCGACTGTTTCTGGAAGGACGGTCAGATGAAGTACAGCGTGTGGTGACGGATGTAAAATGGCGTCAGAAGCTGTATGGTGAGTATAATCTGTAAGAAGTGATGTGTTAGCTATAAACCAAAATTAAGGGGATATTTTATGTGGATTTCTGCGAATGATGAGAGGATTCGATATACGGGGAGGATTGACTGGAGTGTGGAAGGGGAGCCGGTTTGGGTGTTTCCGGGGTCTTCGGCGGAGTTTTGGTTTTCGGGGGAGGTGCTGAGGATTCATGTGGAGAATTTTAATGAGTACTGGCAGAATTATCTGGGGTGTATTCTGGATCAGGTGCAGTCGGCGTTTTATTTGAAAAAGTTCGGTGAGACGGTTATTGAGGTTAAGGTGCCGGAGAATGAGTCAGGGGTGCATCATGTTTTGTTTTTTAAGCGGCAGGATGGGTGTCATGAGTTGAAGATCCTGGGGTTTGAGATCGAGGATGGGGAGAGGTTGATTTATCTGCCTTCGGTTTCGGGGCGGAGGATTGAGGTTTATGGGGATTCGGTTTCTGCCGGGGAGTCGGTGGAGGCGATTGATTTTACTGGTAAAACGGATATGGAGCATGAAGGGGGTTTTTCTAATTGCTGGTTTTCTTTTCCTTGGCTGACGGCCCGGATGTTGGGAGCGGAGCTTCATGATATTGCTCAGGGTGGGATTGCTCTGATGGATGGTCAGGGGTGGTTTCACAGGCCGGTGCAGACGGGGATGGAGACTGCGTGGGATAAGGTGCATTATAATTCTGTGTTTGGGGAGATGACGGAGTGGGATTTTTCGAAATTTGTTCCTCAGGTGGTGATCGTGGCTCTTGGGCAGAATGATAATTATCCGGTGGATTATATGAAAGTGGAGGCTGAGAAGAAAGCGCAAGGTGTCTGTGTTTACGAACAAGAATCAGATCAGGTGACGCAGGTGGAGAATGGTTATTCATATTGTTGTGAGATGGCTGATAAATGGCGCAATCACTATAAAGATTTCCTGAAAAAGCTCCGTGGTGTTTATCCGGAGGCGTGGATCGTCTGCTGTACGACGGTTTTACAGCATGATAAGAGCTGGGATGATGCTATTGACCGGGTTGTAGATTCCATGAAAGATGAGAAGATCTCACATTTTCTGTTCAGCAGAAATGGTGTGGCTACACCGGGGCATCCCCGTATTCCGGAGCAGTTTGAGATGGCGCGGGAGATGGCGGATTATATCGAAAATGTGCTGGGTGTATATAAAAATAAATGAGATACGTAATGTGCAGCTGCAGACAGAAGAGATTACATTTTTGAAACTGAATTGCGTAAGATCAAGGTTGACGTAAAAAATTGCATATAGTATACTGTGAATGTTCATCGGAGGGTTGATTGTTCGACGGAAACAATGGCTGGATAAGATGACAGGCTGAGATGCCTGTTGCTTATCCGGCTTTTTTAACGTTTATAAAAAGGAGGATAGGAATGGAAAAAAACAACACCTTTACACAGGGTAAGATTCTGAAACCGCTGATCTTATTTGCGCTTCCTGTCCTGCTGGCGCTTTTTCTGCAGGCGATGTATGGCGCGGTGGATCTTCTGATCGTGGGAAAATTTGCTTCTTCTGCGGATGTTTCGGCGGTTTCCACGGGATCGCAGATCATGATGACGCTTACTAATCTTGTGAGCAGTTTTGCCATGGGAACCACTGTGCTCCTGGGACAGCAGATCGGCTGTGGGGAGCGGAAACAGGGAGGTCGGACAGTTGGAACTGCTATTGTGATGTTTACGGTGATCGCGCTGGTCATGACTGCGGTGCTTGTGATTTTTGCACCACAGGTAAGCAGCATTATGAATGCGCCGGAGGAAGCTTTTGACAAAACAGTTGCTTATGTGCGGATCTGTGGCGGCGGTATGCTGGTGATCGTGGCGTACAATCTGATCGGCTGTATTTTCAGGGGGATCGGAGATTCCAGAACGCCGCTGTTTACGGTTGCCGTTGCATGTGTATTCAATATTGCAGGGGATCTGATCCTCTGTGCGGGATTTAAGATGGGAACGTCAGGAGCTGCTTTTGCAACTGTATTTGCACAGATCATCAGTGTGATCGTTTCCTTTGGCGTTATCCGCAAAAAAGAGCTGCCTTTTGAAATGCATAAAACGGATATCGGGGTCCACGGCCGGACTCTCCGGAAAATGGTGGGGCTTGGAGCACCTATCGCATTGCAGGATCTCCTGGTAAGCATTTCCTTTCTGATCATTCTGGCTATTGTGAATTCCATGGGAGTAACGGCATCTGCAGGTGTTGGCGTTGCGGAAAAAGTCTGTGCGTTTATCATGCTGATCTCATCTGCGTTTATGCAGTCCATTTCTGCTTTTGTGGCGCAGAATTACGGAGCGGGACGCATGGACCGGGCAAAAAAAGCTCTGCATTATGGTGTGGCGGTTTCTTTTGCCATTGGTGTTGGAATGTTTTTCCTGTCATTTTTCCATGGAAATGTGCTGGCGGGGATCTTTTCTTCTGATGCAATGGTCATCGAGGCAGCGGCAGATTACCTGAAAGCTTATGCCATTGACTGTCTGTTTACGGCGATCTTCTTCTGCTATATCGGATTTTATAATGGAATCGGCATGACGAAGTTTGTAATGATCCAGGGAATCATCGGCGCTTTCTGTGTGAGAGTTCCGGTGTCATGGTTTATGAGCCGCAGAGCCGGGGCGACGCTGTTTGATATCGGGCTGGCAACACCGTTTTCATCCGTGTTGCAGCTGGTGCTGTGTCTTGGATGTATGTTGTATCTGAGAAAGAAAAAACGGGTGTAGGATACCGTGTAAACGTTTTCAGGAATGTGGTCTGTCCGTCTGCAAAAAACTGTGCTAAAATGAGCAAAGAGGATTTTGTCAGAGAAGGGTATGATTAAAGAGACAGAATGTGGAAGTCCCACTGACAAAATAAAACCAGAAAAGTAATGTAGATCATAAAGACGAGGAGGAAATATCATGGAGAATATTTTTCACAGAGTAAGTATCCGTAAATATGAAGATAAACCCGTTGAGAAAGAGAAAATCCTTCAGATTCTGAAAGCCGGTATGCAGGCACCTAGTGCATGTAATCAGCAGCCGTGGGAATTTTATGTTGTGACAGATAAGGAGAAGATCCAGGAGCTTTCCAAAGCAACTCCTTATTCCGGATGTGCAGGTGGTGCGCCGGTTGTGATCGTTCCGGTATATCGGAAAGAAGGTCTGGTTGTGCAGGATATGGCACAGATCGACATGTCTATCGCCCAGGAAAATATCTGGCTGGAAACGGATGCACTGGGACTTGGCGGTGTGTGGATCGGAATTGCGCCGATGCAGGATCGCATGGATCTGGTTCATGATATTCTGAAGCTTCCGGAGAATGTGGAAGTTTTTTCCCTCTTTGCCCTGGGATATCCGGCAGAGAGCAGGAAGCAGCAGGATCGTTTTGACGAGAGCAGGATCCACTTTGTAGAATAAGGTGTGCATCGGGCTGTGTCAGAATACAATGAAGAATGGCAGAACATATGGTTTTCTGGTACAGCAGGACAGATGTGATAGATAGTAGAACAGAATCGAGGACAGAAAAATGGAACATATAGCAAGAGACGAAGCATTTGCATTATTAAAAAAATACAACAAAGATCCTTTTCACATCCAGCATGCACTGACTGTGGAGGCAGTGATGAAATGGTATGCAAAGGAGCTGGGCTATGGCGATGACGCAGAATACTGGGGCATTGTAGGCCTGCTTCATGATATTGATTTTGAACTTTACCCGGAAGAACACTGCCTGAAAGCACTGGAACTTCTCCGTGAGGCAGGTGTGGGAGAAGATATCATTCATGCGGTGGTTTCTCATGGATATGGAATTACCGTTGGCTGTGGAGCTACCATTGAGACTGCGCCGGAGCATGAGATGGAAAAAGTCCTTTTTGCAGCGGATGAGCTCACCGGTCTGATCTGGGCAGCGGCGCTGATGCGTCCGTCCAAGAGTACCAAGGATATGGAGCTGAAATCCCTGAAAAAGAAATATAAAAGCAAAGGTTTCGCGGCAGGCTGTTCCAGAGAAGTGATCCAGCGAGGCGCAGATCAGCTGGGCTGGGATCTTGCGAAACTTCTTACTATGACACTTCAGGCTATGGCAGAAAGCGAAGATGAGATCCAGAAAGAGATGGATGAGGAAGAAGCCTGAAAATTTCTGACTGTGGTGTTGTGATCGTAACAGGTATGGTATTTTCTGAATAGTGAATAATGCGACGTATGTGACGGAAAACGGAACGTAAAGTAAAATGTGGATCTGTTTTGCATATACGTCGTATTTTATTGATTTTTTTCGTGAAGGGTTAAAAAAATCTTGACCTAAAGCAAGGTTTATCCCCTATGATAAAGGTATAATTGAGAAAAAATATCGTTAAAAAGATCAGGGAGGAAATCTTTATGGAATATCGGAAACTGCCGCATGGCGAAGAAATGATCAGTGTGATCGGAATGGGCTCATCCGTAGTAGGAGAGCAGAGTGAAAAGAAGATCATCGAAACAGTACAGTATGCACTGTCTGAATGAGGAATCGGATCTTCGTACCTACGAAAAACATGGAATCCTGAAATTTATCATGGATCTGAAAGACCAGGGTGTTGTGAAATATGTGGGACTTTCCACTCATGCGCCGGAACTTGCAAATAAAGTTCTGGATATGAAGATCCTGGACATGATGATGTTTTCCATCAATCCCATGTATGATTTCGGGCAGGGAGATTTTGCCCTGGGAAGCACAGGGGAGCGTCAGACTCTGTACCGCCGCTGTGAAAAAGAGGGCGTTGGAATTTCTGTTATGAAGCCTTTTAATGCAGGCCAGCTTCTGGATGCTGCCAAGTCGCCGTTCCATCAGGCGCTGACACCGGCACAGTGCCTTCAGTATGCACTGGATAAACCAGGTGTGCTCACAGTTGTCGGCGGCCCCGGAAATGTAGAGCAGCTGAAGGAAATCTTAAGTTTCTTGGATACTACAGAGGAGGAACGTGACTATTCCATTATCGGATCTTTCACACCGGACGACTCCGTTGGAAAATGCGTTTACTGCAAACACTGCCACCCATGTCCGGCAGGTTTAAATATCGGTCTGATCAATAAGTATTATGATCTTTCTCTTCAGGGAGATGTGATGGCCAAGGATCACTATCTGACTCTGGAAAAACATGCTTCCGACTGTATCAAGTGCGGACACTGCAATAAACGCTGTCCGTTCAGTGTACAGCAGCAGGAGCGTATGGAGGAGATTCGGGAATATTTTGGAAAGTAACATATGATAGATGTCGGGATGAAATGTAATCATTGACATTACAACAAAGACGATATAAGATAAGAAAAAACAGTAATGGAGATGAAACCATGCAGATATCCAGCAGATTTACATTAGCCGTGCATATTTTTGCATGTATTGATACCTTTCAGAATGAATATAAAGTGACCAGTGATTTTATCGCGGGAAGCACCAATGTGAATCCGGTGATCATCCGCAAGATCCTTCTTCAGCTGAAGGCAGCAGGTCTGGTGCAGGTTGCCAGAGGAACCGGAGGAACCACCATCACGAGACCTTTGTCAGAGATCACATTTCTGGATATTTACAGGGCAGTGGAATGTGTGGAGGAGAATCAGCTGTTTCACTTTCATGAGAACCCGAATCCCAAATGTCCGGTAGGCCGGAACATCCACAATGTTCTGGATGACAAACTTAAGAGGGTGCAGGAAGCCATGGAAAAAGAGCTTAAGTCCATCACTCTGGAAGATGTAAAAGAAGATCTTGGGAAATATATCCAGGAATAGAGTATTAAACTTATAGAAACGGAAGTGAAAACCGTTGTTTTGCAGGGGACACAGGAAGTGTGTTTTGCAGGACAGCGGTTTTTTTGTATAAAAATCCCCGGTGGAATTGTACGGTGGAAGAAAAATAGATGTTATTTTTTAGGGTATGTGAAATTACTTTGTGATGCCCTCTGCCAAGCGGATATTCGCAATTGAAGCAGGGAACTTCCTTGATCCAAGATATAAAAATAAAAAAAGTAGTTGTAACTATTGACATTACAACAAAGAAATGCTATATTCTGAAATGTAATAACGATGGTTACATCAAAAAACGACAGGCCAGTCAGAAGAAACTCAGAAAATCATATAAAAATTAAAAGAACAGGAGAAAAATCATGAAAAAAGTAGTAGAATTTTTACAGGAAAACCCGGTACAGTACCTTGCAACAGTAGGACGCGATGGAAAGGCAAAATGCCGTCCGTTTATGTTCTGCTTTGAGAAAGACGGAAAACTCTGGTTCTGAACCAACAATACGAAAGATGTTTACAAAGACATTCTGGCAAATCCGGAGATCGAAGTTTCCGTATCCAGCCCGGAGTGCGCATGGATCCGTCTTCACGGAAAAGCAGTTTTTGAAAACAACCACGAAGTGAAAGAAGCCTGCATGGCAAACCCGATCGTAAAGAGCCAGTATGAGACTGCCGAGAACCCGATCTTTGAGGTATTTTACCTTGAGAATGCCCACGGCGTGATCGCAGACTTCTCCGGAAACCCACCATACGAGTTTTAATTCAGCCATGGAAACAGTACAGTATCTCAAAATAATCTGCGAGGAAATCCACTCCGTAGTTTTGGCAACACTTGACCGGGAAGGCCATCCGGTCACTAGGGTCATTGATATGATGCTGCACGATGACAGCAGTCTCTATTTCCTCACTGCAAAAGGAAAAGAATTCTACAGACAGCTGATGGACCAGAAATATCTTTCCCTCAGCGGAATGAGCGGCGGGGAAGGCTCCATGAGCAAGAAAGCCGTCTCTGTCCACGGAAACGTAAGAAATATCGGAAAAGAAAAACTGGACGAAATATTTGAGAAAAATCCATACATGGCTGAAATCTATCCGGAAAAAGAAAGCCGCATGGCACTGGAAGTTTTTCAGTTGTACCAGGGGCAGGGAGATTACTTTGACCTGTCCACGAAGCCCATCACAAGAGGAACTTTTTCCCTAGGTGAGACGCAGCAGGTACAGAGTGGCTACTATATCACCGACCAGTGTCAGGGCTGTAAGATCTGTTATTCCAAATGTCCGCAGAAATGCATTGATCTGAACAGCAAACCTCTGGTGATCCGGCAGGAGCATTGTCTCCACTGTGGCAACTGTATGGAGGTCTGTCCTTTCGGAGCAGTGGAAAGAAGGTAACATATGGAAATTCAGAAACGTCTTCGGATCAGGAGGAGAAAAAAAGTGGACTGGACACAGTTTTTATGCGGGATTCCGTCAAGAGATTATGTTTTTCAGCAGGGGCCATATGAGGAGCAGATCCGATCAGCAGCCCGATATCTTCAGGAAGCGGACTATGTTCTGATCGGAGCTGGCGCAGGACTTTCCACAGCAGCAGGTCTTACCTACAGCGGGAAACGTTTTCAGGATAATTTCAAAGAATTTATCGAAAAATACGGAATGCAGGATATGTACTCCGCAGGTTTTTATCCGTTTGGAACAGAAGAAGAGCGCTGGGCGTACTGGTGCAGGCATTCTTATGTAAACCGTATTGAGCCGCCTGCAATGCCATTATATGAGCAGCTTTTTGCCATGGTAAAAGATAAGGATTATTTTGTGCTGACCACCAATGTGGACCATCAGTTTCAGAAGGCAGGATTTCAGGACAAGAGGATTTTTGCCACGCAGGGTGATTATGGACTGATCCAGTGTATGAAGGGCTGCCACCCGAAAACATACGATGCCGTTTCCATGTTCACCCAGATGAACCAGGCACAGAAAGACTGCAAAATCCCATCCTACATGGTTCCGAGATGCCCTGTATGCGGCGGCCCTATGGCTATGAATCTCCGGTGCGACCAGTATTTTGTGGAAGACGAGGCGTGGAATCAGGCAGCAGAAAATTATGGCAGATATCTGAAACAGCTGAAAAAAGGTAACGTGCTGTTTCTGGAGCTTGGAGTTGGTTTTAACACCCCATCCATTATCCGTTTTCCATTTGAAAAAATGGTGCGGGAGAATAAGAATATAAATCTGGTGCGGCTGAACCTGGATGAGGCAGTGATACCGGAGAGCTTTGGTAAAAGGGGAATCGGGATCAACCGGGATCTTTGTGAGAGCTTGGATGATATCAGGAAGAATATGTAATGGAAGGGGAGAATCTTATGGACCAGAAACAACGTCTCGATTATCTTGTAGAAAAATTTAAAGAGGATTCTGGAGAATACAGTGATCTTGCAGTACCGGATTCCGAGCCGGAGAAACGAAGGATCCTCCGTTCTTTAATGAATATCCGCATGCCACGTCATCTGGATGATGAGGTGCTGGAAGTACAGGATGCATTTCTTCAGGAAGATGCCCGGGAAAAAGGAATCGTGACTCTGGACCAGATCCCCACAGTAAAAGACAGCTGTAACAGCAAAGATATTTTTGCAGAAAAAATCTCTATCTGGCAGGGTGATATTACCAGGCTTCAGGTGGGGGCTGTTGTCAATGCTGCAAACTCCCAGATGCTGGGGTGTTTTGTCCCATGTCATCGCTGTATTGATAATGCCATTCACTCTGCAGCCGGAGTAGAGCTTCGAGCGGAGTGCAGCCATCAGATGAACCAGAAACGCATCCGGTATGGGCGAAACTACGAAGAACCTACAGGTCAGGCTATGCTGACAAAAGGCTACAACCTGCCGGCGGAATATGTGATCCATACCGTTGGCCCCATTGTATATCAGGAAGTCACAGATGCACTTCGCCAGGATCTTAAGAACTGTTACAAAAGCGTTCTCAGATGCTGCCTGGAACATCAGATCCGGAGCGTAGCGTTCTGCTGCATTTCCACAGGAGAGTTTCATTTTCCAAATAAAGAAGCCGCAGAGATAGCAGTGGATACAGTAAAAAGATTCCTGGAAAAACACGGAGATGCTTTTGACCGGGTGATCTTTAATGTGTTTAAGGATATGGATCTGGAATATTATATGCGACAGTTTTAACCAAATCAAGTAAGTCCCCTGCTTCAATTGCGAAAAGCAATAAGCAGTGGGTGGGGACTTGCTTGTATCAGGAGGAGTGCAAGCTCCTCCTGATAAACTGCGGAGCAGTTATTTGGTTATGAGCAAGTAGCGAAGCGGATTGCGAATATCCGCTTGACTTGAATCAGATAAGTCCTTAGCGAAGATGCGAAAAGTAAGAAACAACGAATGCGAATGATTTTATCTGTCTGAATATGAAAGGAAGAATTTTCTGCTTAAGCAGCTTCCGGTGCAGCATTATCCGCCAGCTGACTGCGGAACAGTGTTCGGAAGATCAGTCTCACAAGCGGTCCCACAAAGAAAATCTGCAGGCAGAAAGCAACCGGGAAACAAAGCACTGCCAGCTGCAGCCAGTTGGTAAACCAGTTTTGTACACCGTTATGCAGAAATGTTGCAAACAATGTAATAGTCGGAACAATGAGACATACAGTAAAAGACTGAATGGCAAGGATGATAAAAATCGGTTTATCCACGCCAGGAGTGACAATACGGAAAGCTAGTTTCTGAGCAGTTTTTGTGATCAGGAAAAAGATCAGGCAGAAAACAACCACATACTCAACCCACATCTCCCGGATCGCCATGGAAAACACTTGTGGTGTCAGACTGCCTATATTCAGGGAAATCGTGTAGCAGGTCATGGAAAACACCATAAAGAAAACCATGATCAGTGTAAAAATGATACTTTGAAATTTTGTTTTTGGCATGATGAGCCCTCCTTGTTTATTTAATGAAAGTATGAAATAGGATTTCAGCACAAAAAAAGACACCAAATATGCCCCGGCCATCAGACATCAGCCAAAGCGATATTTAGTGTCAGAAAAATCCATATTCAATTTGCGCGAGCATTATTATAGCAGATTTTTTCAGGAAAAGTAAAGAGAAAAATTCTGCGAGAAATAGATGCCTTTTATTTTTGAAATTGAAATGTGCATAAAAAAACGCATGCAAATTTATAAAATATGTATAAATTATTTGTTGAAATTTTATAAAAAAAGGAGTAAAACATTAGATAAATAAAAAAGAGAAATGCATGGAACAGGACAGACCACAAAAAGCATGCCGGATTACAGAGAGCCGCAGGCTGATGAGAAGCGGCAGAAGGTATTTTGTGATATCACCTGGGAGCATCCCGCTGAATAGAAATCTTTAAGTAAGCCGGGACGTAGTCTTCACGTTACAGAAGAGGCTGTTTGAAGAGACAGCACTAAGTGGTTGTATTTAGTGATAAATATGATAATACAAAGTGGTACCACGGAACATTCCGCCTTTGTTATCCGAAAGGATAGCAGGGGCTTTTTTAATATATAAAATAAAAGTAAAAAACACAAAGGAAAGAGAGTTGATATTATGAACGGAATAACAATGATGATCATAGCCATTGTAGTTCTCGGAGGCGCATATCTTCTGTATGGCCGTTATCTCCAGAACAAATGGGGTATTGATCCGAAAGCAAAAACTCCGGCATACGAAATGGAGGACGGAGTTGATTATGTACCGGCTGATACAAATGTAGTATTTGGCCATCAGTTTGCATCCATAGCAGGTGCAGGTCCCATCAACGGACCGATCCAGGCCGCAATTTTCGGCTGGCTGCCGGTTCTGCTCTGGATCCTCATCGGTGGTGTATTTTTCGGAGCTGTGCAGGATTTTGCATCCATGTACGCATCTGTAAAGAATAAAGGACGTACCATCGGATATATCATCGAAGCGTATATCGGAAAGCTTGGAAAAAAATTATTCCTTTTATTCTGCTGGCTGTTCTGTATCCTGGTCGTTGCAGCATTTGCAGATGTTGTAGCAGGAACCTTTAACGGATTTGTCGCAAATGATGCAGGAGCTGTTACAAAGGTAGCGGCAAACGGAGCTGTTGCAACCACTTCCATGTTATTTATATTTGAGGCTGTTGCACTTGGATTTTTCCTTAAATATACAAAGTTCAATAAATGGATCAACACTGCAGTTGCAATTTTACTTCTGGTAGCAGCAATTGTACTGGGACTTAATTTCCCGATGTATGTAAGCCTTGGAACCTGGCATATCATCATTTTTGTATACATCCTGATCGCCAGTGTCGCTCCTGTATGGGCACTGCTTCAGCCACGTGATTATCTGAACAGTTATCTTCTGATCTTTATGATCGTTGGTGCGGTTATCGGTGTATTTGTTGCCAATCCTTCCTGTAACCTGAAGGCATTTACAAGCTTTAACGTAGACGGACAGTATATGTTCCCGATCCTGTTTGTAACCATCGCCTGTGGTGCTGTTTCCGGCTTCCATTCACTGGTATCCTCCGGTACTGCATCCAAGCAGATAAAAAATGAGAAAAATATGCTTCCTGTTTCCTTTGGAGCAATGCTGATGGAAAGTATGCTTGCCATCATCGCACTGATCGCAGTTGCATCCTTTGCAGACGGTGAAGCAGCAGCACAGGGGCTTACAACACAGCCGCAGATTTTTGCAGGTGCTATCGCAAACTTCCTTTCTGTAGTTGGCCTTCCACATTCTCTGGTATTTACACTGATCAACCTTGCAGTATCTGCATTTGCACTGACTTCTCTTGACTCTGTAGCCAGAGTCGGACGTCTGTCATTCCAGGAATTTTTCCTTGATTCTGATACAGATGAGGAAAACATGAGCCCGTTCCTGAAGGTAGTAACAAATAAATATTTTGCAACAGTCATCACACTGGTACTTGCTTACATGCTTACAAAGGTCGGCTATGCGGAGATCTGGCCGCTGTTCGGTTCCGCAAACCAGCTGTTATCTGTACTCGCTCTTGTAGCCTGCGCGGTATTCTTAAAGAAAACAAAACGTCAGGGCTGCATGCTCTGGATCCCGATGGTATTCATGATGGCAGTTACCTTCACAGCACTTGGCATGACCATCACAAAGCTTTCAAAGGCACTGGTAACAACAGGGCTGGATCTTGGAAACACCTTACAGCTTGTATTTGCAGTATTACTGCTGATCCTTGGTGTATTGGTAGCAATCCAGGGCGTGAAGAAACTGCTTGAGAAGACAGATGATAAAAAAGCAACGGCATAACATTATCGGATAAGATCACGGATATCTGTTTAGCTGAAGAGGCATGAGTCATATAAAAGGCTCATGCCTTTTTGCATCCATGGAACCTTGAGATATCTAGAGACGATTTATGACCCCATGCGCCTGCATTCATTGGGAGTCATTCCGAATTGCTTTTTAAAAGCAGTCTGAAAGTGGCTCTGGCTGGAGAAGCATAAAAAGGTACTGATCGTACTGATGGATTTGTTAGTGTATTGCAGCAATTCTTTCCCTTCTTCTAGCTTACAGCGCAAAATAAATGCGCTGACAGAAAAACCAAGGGTCTTTTTAAAATAAGCAGAGAAATAGGATCTGCTGAATCCGACATAGGCTGCAACATCACCTACCGTAAGATGCTGGTTTGTGTTTTGCTGAATGTAACGGATCGCTTTCTGAATGCACCCGTCCGTGGAGACGGGTGCTTTTGAATTTGCTACTTTTTCCGCAAAAGAATATCCGACTTTTGACAGAAGGTCATATAGTCTCTCAATGCTGTTCAGCCTCTCTGAGGACTGGATAAAATAATCGGAAAGCTTATAAGCGCTGTCATAATCCAGGCCACCCTCTATTGCAGCCCGGGTACAGATGGTCGTGGTAATGATGATATCGTTTTTCAACTGACGAAGGGCAGTAGAGCCGGTAACACCGAGATGATAATTGCTGTCACTGAATTCAATATTTTTAAATCCCTGGTAGTTACCGGTCCGTACAAGTCGTAAGATCTGTTCTTCAATTGCATAAGTCTGATTATGCTGTTCGTTCTCCTTGGTCTGGTAGGTTTCCTCCAGTAAGGAAGCATCTGTCAGCGATATCTGCATAGAAGCGTCCGACTCTGAAGCTGTCAGATGCTCAAGAGTCAGTAATTCTTCATGGATACAATAATTAAGGAACAGACATTTTTTTAATAAGGAATTCATGGAAAGACAGGGAATCTGGCGGAGAAAGCTGTTAAAGTTCGTACGATCATTATTCGGAACTGTGTAATCCCTGTATAATTGCTGCAGGTCAGATTCCGTGTACGGAATATTAGTCACAGGTCCAAAAATAAGAGCTCCGTTTTTCAGATGATCGATCTTCAATGAACAGAAAAAAATACCATATTTCGTAGTGCAGTACGAAATTCTTTTTCCTGGGTTCAGAAGCTCCTCTGTATATTTCCCCGGGGGATATGTGAGATTTGTCTGTTCCGGCATACAGAAGATACAGTTTCCACCTTCAAAAAGATACATTGGAATGTTGGAATCCAGATAATACATTCGGATAAAATCTATCAGATTATATGAATCCTTCATAAAGTCCCTCCATATCATACATTTTATATACTCCATCGTAATTAATTTTCGCATATAAGTCAATAAAAAAACACTCAATAAAAGTATAAAAATATAAAAAATAGTTTAAATATGAAATAAATATATGCTGCTTCAGGCTATTATAAAATCACGATAAAGATAAGACCGGACAGAACGAAATCATACATACAGCATCGTAATAAACGGAGGTAATAGCATGAAGAAAGAGAAAATCCAGGAACTGATCTCCCGGATGACATTGGAAGAAAAAGCCGGAATGTGTTCCGGAGCCGACTTCTGGCATCTTAAGGGAATCGAACGCCTTGGAATTCCCCAGGTGATGGTAACAGACGGACCTCACGGAATCAGAAAACAGGCAGAAGAAGCCGATCATCTTGGAATCAATGAGAGTGAGAAGGCAGTCTGCTTCCCGGCCGGCTGTGCAACTGCATCCAGCTTTGACCGTGATCTGATCCGCAGACAGGGAGAAATCCTTGGCCAGGAATGTCAGGCAATGAATGTCAGCACGATCCTGGGACCGGCAATGAACATCAAACGTTCCCCATTATGCGGAAGAAATTTCGAGTATTATTCAGAGGATCCATTTGTGTCTGCAGAAATGGCAGCAGCAATGATCGAAGGTGTGCAGAGTAAGCATGTGGGAACAAGCGCAAAACACTTTGTGGCAAACAATCAGGAAAAACGACGGATGACAAATTCCTCGGATATGGATGAGCGGACATTAAGAGAAATCTATCTGGCATCCTTTGAGGGGGCTGTGAAAAAATCAAAGCCATGGACTGTCATGAGCTCCTATAACCGCATCAATGGAAAATTTGTCGGAGACAGCAAGGAATACCTGACAGATATCCTCAGAGAGGAATGGGGATTTGACGGATATGTGGTTTCCGACTGGGGTGCGGTCAACGACAGGGTTTCTTCACTGTCAGCAGGACTGGATCTGGAGATGCCTCCGGGGGATTACGAAAATGACAGACTGATCGTAAAGGCTGTTCAGGAAGGTAAGCTTGATGAAAAGACTGTGGATCTGGCATGCGAGAGAATCCTGGATGTGATTTTCCGTTATACAGAGAACCGTGATGAAAACGCTGTATTCGAATATGAAAAGGATCACAAGGCAGCAGCCGATATCGCAGCGGAATGTATGGTACTCCTGAAAAATGATAACCATATCCTTCCTCTGAATGCAGAAAAAAAGATCGCTTTTATCGGAAAATATGCCCGAGAACCGAGATATCAGGGCGGTGGAAGCTCTCATATCAACAGCTGGAAGGTGGAATCCGCACTGGAAGCTGCAAAAGCAATTCCGGAGCTTGCAACTGTAACCTTTGCAGAAGGCTATCAGGATGAAAAAGATGAGGTTGTAAAAGAATTTCAGGATGAAGCAGTCAGAACAGCGGCAGCAGCTGACATTGCAGTTCTGTTTCTCGGACTTCCGGACAACTTCGAATCCGAAGGCTATGACAGAAAGCATATGGAGCTTCCGAACTGCCAGAATGAACTTGTACAGAAGATCCTTGAAGTGCAGAAGCATGTGGTAGTTGTTCTTCACAACGGTTCTGCTGTACTTATGCCGTGGAAGGATCAGGTAGAGGGTATCCTGGAGGCATATCTTGGAGGAGAAGCAGTTGGAAGAGCAGCAGCAGAGATCCTCGCAGGAAAAAAGAATCCATGCGGACGCCTGGCTGAAACCTTCCCTCTTCGTCTGGAAGATACTCCATGCTATCTGACTTACGGAAAAGGCTTTGACAATGCGGATTATCGGGAAGGCGTGTTTGTAGGCTATCGCTATTATACTTCCAGAAAAATGAAAACTGCATTCCCGTTTGGTTACGGATTATCCTACACAACCTTTGAATACAGTGATCTGCAGCTTGATAAGAACGAAATGTCTGATAAAGATACTTTAGAAGTAAGTGTTAAGGTAAAAAATACCGGAAACCGTGCAGGTAAAACAGTAGTTCAGCTTTATGTAGAAGCACCGGAGACAGAAGTTGTCCGTCCGGTCAGAGAACTGAAAGGATTCGAAAAGATTTTCCTGGAAGCAGGAGAAGAGAAGACAGTCACATTTACACTGGATGAGAGAGCATTCGCTTACTGGAATACATTGATCCATGACTGGTATGCAGAGGAAGGAATTTATAAAGTGATGATCGGTGAAAATGCAGATCAGATGTGCAAAGGTGAAGAGATCACAGTACATACTACGAAAGAACTTCCAAAGACCTATTCATTAAATACCTGTCTTGGAGAGCTGATGCGCGATCCGAAAGCACAGGCTGTGATGGGACCTTTCATGCAGGGAATGGCACAGAATGATGCAGCAAAAGATATGGCAGAAGCACAGGAGAACGATACATCAGGAGCTGTGAATCAGGAAATGATGGCAGCGATGATGGAAGGCATGCCCCTTCGTCAGCTGTTAAGCTTCGTTCCCGGAATTAAAAGAGAAATGCTGGAACAGATGGTTGATGCTTTAAACGCTTAAGGAGAGAAAAGAATGGGAAGGACAAAGAAGGAACTTGGTCTGGATTCCATGGGAATCCAGAAGTCAATGAGATTAACGGATTATCTTGGAGATGGTATCGGACAGCTGCCGCTGAATATCATGAGCAGCCTTGTGGGACAGCTGACTTACTTTTATACCGAAAAGGTAGGCCTTGCAGCAGGAATGGTTGCCACCATGCTTCTGATCGCAAAGATCTTTGATGCATTTTCAGATCTTGCAATGGGAAAGATCATGGATGCAGGCAGATCACCAAAGGGAAAATGTCGTCCGTGGTTTTCGAGAATGGCAATTCCTGCACTTGTAGCTATTATTTTACTGTTTACTGTACCTAAAAATATAGGAAGTGGTTTTCAGGCTGCCTATGTACTGATCACGAACGTACTGATCACAGCGATCGTATATACAGCAGTAGCGATCCCTTATGGTGCCCTGATGGCTATCCGTACTGAAAGCTTTGAAGAGCGTGGTAAAATGGGAATCTTCCGTACAGCATTCGGATACATTGCAGGAATGGTAATTGCCATCCTTCTTATCCCTATCACAAATATGCTTGGCGGAACACAGAGTGCATGGATCAAGGTAGCTGTAGTCTTTGGTCTCATCTCCATGCTTTCATTGATGATTCTTTATAAAGTATCAAAAGAAAACGTGCAGATTGTAGAAAAAAGTGAAGATGATGATGTACCGTTTGTGGAAGCTATCAAAATGCTTTTCAAAAACAAGTACTGGGTTATCATGCTTGTACTTCAGTTTCTGATAAATATTTCTTACAGCTTAACTACATCCGGTGGAACATACTATGCAAAATATATTCTTGGAAATGACAATATCGTAGCACTTCTGGGAGCTGTGGGACTGGTTCCTACATTCCTTGGATTTATCCTGACAGGTCCTCTGACTTCCAAGTTTGGAATGACAAAAACATGTAAGATTTCCTGTGTACTTGGAGCGGCTGCCTGTGTGGTAAGAGTATTTACACCGTACAGCATTGCAACCTGTATTGCAGGTGGAGTTGTAACTACCTTTGCCAACATCCCTATGATGTGTCTGTTTGGAGCAATGGTAAATAACTGTGTGGAATATAATGATTACAAATTCGGAAAACGCATCGTAGGTATGACAAACAGTGCCAACTCTTTCGGAATGAAGATCGGATCCGGTATCGGAGCATCTCTGATCGGATGGCTTCTGGCAGCTGCGGGATACAAAGCATCCCTGGCAACTCAGCCCGGCTCCGTTGATATTGCAATCTTTGCATTTTCCATCTATATCCCGCTTGCGATCTTTGTGATCATGTTTATCTGTCTTATGAAGAATGACCTTGAGAAGAGATATCCTGAGATCATGGCAGAGCTGCAGAAAAGAGAAAAGGCAAACTAAATACTGAGACTAAAGGACGGGGCTTATAAGATGGTTCTGTCCTTTTAATGCTTTCAAAATATGAAAAGAAAGGATCTTATTCCATGAGCAGACAAGTCTATAATCCTTATTTGCCTCTGAATGAATACATACCTGATGGAGAACCACATGTATTTGGAGACAGAATATACATCTTTGGCTCTCATGACCGGGAAGGTGGAAGTACTTACTGTGAACTTGATTATACTGTATATTCAGCACCGGTAAGTAATCTGACTGACTGGAAGTGTGAAGGAACCATTTATCATGCAGTTCAGGATCCTCATTATTGTGAGGAAAGAAAGCAAATGTATGCACCAGATGTAGTGCAAGGATCTGACGGACGATATTATTTATATTATGCTCTGTCAGGCAGTGCCGGTAAAGGAGGCTTTGATGGACCAATTTCTGTAGCTGTATGTGATACACCTGCCGGAAAGTATAAATATTATGGTGATGTTCATTATGCGGATGGAAAACTATTGGATCGTTTTATTCCATTTGATCCGGCAGTAATAAATGATGACGGAAAAATATATCTTTATTATGGATGGTCTCTTTCTGTGAATGCCGGAAATGGAAAAATAGGAACTCTGATCAATGAAAAGATACAACAAAATATGTTTCACAAATCTCTGGAAGAGATACGTGGAGAAGCTGACGGAATTATGGGTGCAAATGTTGTTGAGCTTGAAGATGATATGTTGACAGTAAAATCAGAACCTAAAAGGATTCTTCCGGGGATTGACCGAAGCAATGGAACTGATTTTGAAGGACATGCTTTTTTTGAAGCAAGCTCAATCAGGAAAATTAATAATACCTATTATTTTATCTATTCTTCGCAGGCAAATCATGAATTATGTTATGCAACAAGCAAATATCCGGATCAGGGATTTCGCTATGGAGGTGTTCTTGTTTCGAATGGTGACATAGGAATTCATGGCCGAAAATCAAAGAAACGAGTCGCTGCAACAGGAAACAATCATGGAAGCATTGAAAAGATCAATGGGGAATGGTATGTTTTTTATCATCGACACACTCATTTGAATTCATATAACCGTCAAGGTTGTGCAGAAAAAATAAAAATCGCAGAAGATGGATCGATCAAACAGGTACCTATGACCTCCTGCGGCTTAAATAAGGGGCCCTTGCTTCCAAATGGAAAATATCCGGCAGCAATTGCATGTGTCCTTACAGATGGACATATGCCACATATAGGAAATGGAACGGCGCGTGGGAAACACCCTATGATTACCCACAAAGAAAATGAGCGTTATATTACAGGAATTCGAAATGGAGTTTTGATTGGCTTCCGTTATTTTGCATTTCATGATCCGGTAAAACTAACAATGTGGATACGCGGAAATGGAAAGGGAAAATTCCTGATTTCCGACGGCAACAAAAAACATCGAATAGAAATTAAAGTAAAAGCAAAGCAAGAATGGTCAGCATATACTGTTAAATTAACTATAAACAAAACAGCACCTTTATATATGCAGTATATAGGAAAAGGACAGCTGGAGTTTTTGAGTCTGGAATTGGAGAAAATAAAATGAGATTATATGATTTAAAAACCGAATATCGGATAAACCCTATTGGATTAACTGCTAAAGCACCCAGATTTTCATGGAAAATGGAATCACAGGAAAAGGATACCTTACAGACTGCATATGAAATTAATGTGACAGATGAGAATGGAAAAATTGTCTGGAACAGTGGAAAAAGAGCGTCTGATCAGTCGGTTCTGATTCCTTATGAAGGTGCAACACTGGTAGATGAAAAGCTCTACAAAGTAAAGGTAAATGCAGCAGATAATCACGGAAATATATCAGAGATTACAGGAAGCTTTGAGACTGGTGTGCTGGACAATACAGAATTTAAAGCGCAGATGATCACAAGTGATTTTCCGGAAGAGGAGACTGCCTGCCCGATATTTGGAAAGACATTTGCACTGGATAAAAAGGTAAAGAAAGCCCGTCTGTATGCAACTGCACACGGAGTATACGAGGCGACCCTGAACGGACAGACTGTAGGAGACTACCGTATGGCACCGGGCTGGACAAGCTATCACAACAGACTTCAGTATCAGATCTATGATGTGACAGAGCTGCTTGATACAGAAAACAAAATTGAGATCACAGTTGGAAACGGCTGGTATAAAGGAATCCTTGGATTCTATTGTCAGCCAGATCAGTATGGAACACAGGTGGGAGCATTTGCAGAGCTTCATGTGGAATATGAAGATGGAAGTAAGGATGTGATCGCTACCGATGAAACATGGTCTGTAAAGACAGGAGAGATCCGTTACAGCGAAATCTATATGGGAGAGACCATCGACACAGATGCACCGGAGATCACAGAAGGAAACGTTGTTGTCAAAGAGTTTGACAAAGCAGTTCTGACTGCACAGGAAAATGAGCCTGTCCGTATCACAGAGAAAATTGCCGGCAAAGAGCTGATCGTGACACCAAAGGGTGAAAGACTGGTTGATTTTGGACAGATCATCACAGGTGTTGTCGAGCTGCATGTGAAAGGGGAAAAGGGACAGAAGATCGTGATCCGTCATGCAGAGGTTCTGGATAAAGACGGAAACTTTTACCCGGAGACACTTCGCCAGGCAAAATCCATCGACACATTTATCTGCAGCGGAGAAGAGCAGATCTTCCGTCCGCATTTCACATTCCACGGATTCCGCTATATCTGTGTGGAAGGACTGGAAGAATTTACGGCAGATCAGTTTGTTGCCTGTGTGACACATTCTGATATGGAAAAAACAGGAGATTTTACCTGCTCTGATCAGAAGGTAAATCAGTTGCAGAGCAATATTACATGGAGCCAGAGAGATAACTTCCTGGATATCCCGACGGATTGCCCGCAGAGAGATGAGCGTCTTGGATGGACCGGAGATGCACAGGTATTTTCATGGACAGCAGCATTTAACAGAAATACAGCATTGTTTTATACGAAATGGATGCGTGATGTGGCAGCAGAATCTTCACTGGAAAAAGGAGTGCCCCATGTTGTCCCGGACATTCTGGGACAGTACAGTGCTTCGGCATGGAGTGATGTAGCGGTTATCGTTCCATGGGTTGTTTATCAGATCTACGGTGATAAAGGTATCCTGGAAGAGAACTGGAAATGTATGCATGAGTGGGTAGACTATATCAAAAATAACTGTGAAGAGAGCGGTCTCTGGCAGAGCGGTTTCCAGTATGGAGACTGGCTTGCTCTGGATAAGGAAGAGAGCGCAGACAGAACCGGAGCAACAGATAAGTATATGATCGCAAACGCATACTATCTGTATGTGACAGATCTTGTAAAGAAAACAGCAGAGGTGCTTGGTAAGTCAGAAGAAGCAAAAGAATATGCGGATCTGTACGAAAAAACCTTGGATGCATTCCAGAGAGAATATTATACAGAGACAGGCCGTATCGTAAGTGAGACACAGACAGGAGCGATCCTTTCCCTGTATTTTGATCTTGCAAGAGAAAAAGACAGAAAACGCATTTTAAATACGCTGCTTACGAATATTGCAAACCACAAAAATCATCTGGCTACAGGCTTCGTCGGCACACCATATATCTGCCATACACTTTCTGAAAATGGCGAGCACGAGATGGCAGCTACTCTCTTCATGAAGGAAGATTATCCATCATGGCTCTACGCAGTAAATATGGGAGCAACGACGATCTGGGAGCGCTGGAATTCCATCAAACCGGACGGAACCTTTGATGAATCCGGTATGAACTCCCTGAACCATTACGCATATGGTTCCATCGGAGACTGGATGTATCGCAAGGTTGCCGGTTTATCCCAGTTAGAGCCGGGATATAAGAAATTCCAGGTAAAACCCATGTTTGTGAAAGGCATTGAAGAGTGGGGGACGGAATTTGAATCCGTTTACGGAAAGATCGTGGCAAAGACATCCTGCAAAAATGGAAAGATCCATGTGCATGTAGAAGTACCGGCAAACACTACAGCTGTGATCGTACTTCCGGAGAAAGAGGAAGTACATGAAGTTGGTTCCGGAATTTATGATTATGAGTATGAAACAGAGACATGCCTTGCGGTAGAGAGATTCAGTATGGACAGCACCCTTGGTGAGATCGTGGCAGAACCGCTGGCAGTAGAACTGTTCAACCAGATGGCACCAGGAATGCTGGAGGGACCGATGATCCAGTTTGCCTATGGAATGACACTGGCAGAGCTGCTTGGGGCTGCACCGCAGGCGAAACCGCTTTATGAGGCAGTTGTAAATGCACTGAATCAGAAGGAAGCAGAAGCTGGTTCTTTAATTGAAAGCTATGCATATAATAAATAAAATGTATCAATGGAAATGAAAGCCTTATGCCAGATCAGAAATTAGAGAATCTTCTTAATCTTGCCATGAATGCTCTGCCGCATGAGCGGGCGAAATCGGAAAATCTGAATGTGGGGTATGATCCCACCACCAGGCTGTGGGATGTGATCGTGAAGTACAGTGGCCCGGAAAGTGGACTTGGTGGTGAGAGGATCCAGGTGGTCCCGCTGCTTGGCAGCTATGCAGTAGTGACATTGCCGGAATCGGAAATTGCTGCATACTCAGGCAGAGAGCAGATCGAGTTTATAGAAAAGCCCAAGAGACTCTACTTTGAGACCTTTGAAGAGCGGGAGGCAAGCTGCATTTTGCCGGTGCAGAATGGAGTCGATGGCTTAACCGGCGAAGGGATTTTGGTGGGCATTGTGGATTCCGGAGTGGACTATTTCCATCCGGATTTCAGAAACGAGGATGGCAGTACCCGGATCCTGCGACTGTGGGATCAGAGTGTAGCTGGAAATCCACCGGAAAACTATGTATCAGGAACTGAATATACGAAGGAAGAAATTGATGAGGCGCTTGCACTCGGGGAAACCGAAGGCAGGCGCCTTGTTCCGTCTGGAGATTTCAGCGGACATGGAACAGCAGTTCTTGGAATAGCAGCAGGAAACGGGAGAGCATCGGATGGAGTGAATCGAGGCGTTGCGTATAGAAGTGACCTTTTGGTGGTAAAAATGGGAAATCCACGGGAAAATTCATTTCCGCGGACAACGGAGCTGATGGAGGGTATTGATTACCTGATACGGCAGGCAGTGAAGATGAGAAAACCGATCGTCATAAACGTCAGCTTTGGGAATAATTATGGTTCCCACAGAGGAGATTCCCTTCTGGAAAATTACATTGATATTGTTGCGGCCATGGGGCGGACTGTGATCGTTACAGGAACCGGAAATAACGGCAGCCAGCCCTGGCATGCAGGAGGAATCCTGCAGCAGGGGAAAACAGAAGAAATCCAGCTGGCAGTGGGAGCTTTTGAGCCCACATTAAATGTACAGCTATGGAAGGATTATGAAGATGAGATGGAAATTTATCTGGAAAGTCCGTCCGGAGAACGGATCGGTCCATTATATGAAAGGCTGGGCCCCCAGCGGCATCTGCTGGAAAATACAGAGCTTCTGATCTATTATGGAAAACCCGGTCCATATCAGCTGTCCCAGGAAATCTACATAGATTTCATTCCTGAAGGTAATTATGTGGACAGCGGTGTCTGGAAAGTTCTTTTAAGTGGAAAACATGTGCGTTCCGGTCAGTATTTTCTCTGGCTGCCGGGGGGGAATGTACTGAATCGCGGAACTGGGTTTTATTTTCCGCGGGCTGTGGGCACTTTGACGATTCCTTCCACTGCCGAAAAAATTATTTCTGTTGGAGCTTATGATTCCAGACAGAATGCCTACGCAGATTTTTCCGGAAGGGGAAGTCAGTTCCTGCCGATCCGGAAGCCTGACCTCGCAGCTCCCGGCGTATCCATCACCGCCCCGGTTCCAGGCGGTGGCTACGCCACTGTTACCGGAACCTCCTTTGCGGCACCCTTTGTCAGCGGAAGCGCAGCTCTGCTTATGGAGTGGGGGATCGTGAAAGGAAATGATCCGTTTCTTTACGGGGAAAAGGTGAAGGCGTATCTGAGGAAAGGCGCACAGAGTGTGGGCGGGTATGAGGAATATCCGAATGTGGAGGTGGGATGGGGGGAGGACGTTATAATAAGGTTACATTGAAGAAAGTCAGTAAAATCAAGTGTTTCCGTTCATTTTCCCAACACAGAAACGAAGCACTTTTACCATGATTTTGAAGAAAATCTGCCCGGGTTGGATTCAAAATGATATGGAAAGAAAGATTTGTAGCAATGACGTAACATGAACAGTTGGTTCTGTTACAGACAACAGTTTAAACGAAAGAGAGGTCATAGGGATATGAAACTGACTTATACAAATGTAAATGGATACCTGATTCCGAATCTCACCTATAAATCCGGTGAGCAGATGGAGCAACTTGGCAAATATGGATTTCTTCGCAGAGATTATCTGAAGAACCATCGAAACTCAACGTATCAGGTGATGCTTTTACAGGATACGATTGGCGAGCATCTTCTGGAAGTGGACAAGGAAGCAAGAGAACGGGAAGAAGTAATCTTGGAGCAGTTGGAAGAAAAAGAACCACTGCCAGATAAGGAGAAAGATCAGATGGCATGGGTAAGAGCAGCTAATCAGCACAGAGCGATTGCAGAGGAGATTATCTTGAAAGAATTGATTTATGCATAAGGATTGCCAGTAACCAATCTGGCAGGTAACTGATAAAAATAGAATATTGTGAGCGAAGTAAGGCGTGAGTCATAAAATATGGCTTGCGTCTTTTTCTTTGCCTGAAAGAAAGTGATAAGTTTGAACAAGAAGTTTTTGAAGCATTATATGGAAACCAATCCAGAAGGGACAGCACAAACCTATATCTTTCTGGTGGACAATCAGGATATAGCGTTGAATATTGTAATGTCAGGATATCAGGCAATCTGTCTGGTGCAGGAAGATGACGGATATTATTTCAGTGTAGATTCTTTTATAGAGGAAATGAGGTCTATTCAGTTTACTGGAAGCTGTCAGAGTGCCTATCATTATGTGGCTGCCTGTACAGTGAAGTGGATGAATGATAAGTTACAGACATTTTTCAAAGACGCTGGTCTCGACGGAAAAGCAGGCTGGCAGTTGTTCAAAGAGAAAGAGTATCTTGGCAAACTGGATAATCAGAAAGAAGTTGAGAAATTACTGGAACAGTATATTCTGCGTTTTGAACGAGATCCGAGAGAAGAACCGGAACTGAGTCGTTTTCACTTATTTGATGCAAAAGGAAATGTGAAAGGCGTCCGGGATATGGAGATTGTAGATTATCTGGTGGAGAATGTTCAGTTTTTTGTGGTAGGAATCACACCGTATTATTATGAGCATGGTGTTTTCCTGGAAGACCATGATGGGGTAAGAATGAAATACCGTATCCAGAAGCTGATCTATCGTGACCAGGTACAGAGTGGAGTGATCAAAAGAATCTATAGTCTGCTGATCGCACAGCCAAAAGTTCACCGAGAGGCATATGAACTAAATAAACAACCTGTGAGGTGGATCAACTTCAAAAATGGATATTATGATCCGGTTACAGGCGAAATGTTGGAACACAATCCAGATTATCTGACAATCAATCAGATACCATTTCCCTATTATCCGGAGGACAGGGAGCAGGTGTTGCATGGTGGAGAAAATATCAAAAAGTATCTTGCATCGTCTCTTCCTAACAAAGAAGAACAGCAGACATTCTGGGAGTATTTTGGATACTGCATGACACAGGATACGCAGTTTCAGAAATTCCTTACACTGAAAGGAAATGGTGGAACAGGAAAGTCGGTGGCAGTATCGCTGATCCAGCATATCGTTGGAATCACCAATATGTCCAGCATTTCTTTACAGGATTTGAACAAACGATTCTATGCGACTGGAATGTACGGAAAGCTGTTAAACGCCTGTGCGGATATTCCATGCAAGGCAATGGAGAATACAGATGTATTAAAGAAAGCAGTCGGTGAGGACACACTGATTTATGAGAAAAAAGGACAGGATGCAATTCATTTCCACTCTTATGCGAAGCTGCTTTTTTCTACCAATGAAATGCCGCAGAATCTTGAGGATAAGTCAGATGCTTTTTACCGTAGACTACTGATTCTCGATATGAACCGGGTAGTAAAAAGTGGTGAAAAAGATCTGCACTTAAAGGAAAAGGTACAGGCAGAATCTGATTATGCAATTCATATGGCGATGATTGCATTGAAAAATCTGTATGAACAGGGAAAGTTCACGGAGAGCGAACACAGCAAAGAATGTGTAAGAGAAGTGCAACGGACGTCAGATAGTATCTGTGCTTTTATTGATGAGTCATTGGTGCGTGCCAAAGGAAAACGTCTGAAACGAAGTGAAGTGTTCCATATGTATGAGGAATACTGCAAAGAGAATGGCAGACAGGGGCATGGTAAATCTAACTTTTTCAGGAATATGACAGATAAAGGTTTCCTTCTGAAGCAGTACAATGGGGAATTCTATTATCAGGATATTGCAGTTAAGGAAGAAGACTTTTGTCCTGTAGATCCAGAAGAAAGAATACCTTTTGAAGAAACAGATACAGATTATAAACAGTTACAATTAAATATGAATCAGGGAATTAAGGGCATTTAGGGCAAAATAAGCAAAAAGAAATGTTACCAGAGCAGGAGAAATAACAAAGATAGCTGCCAGAGTACATAAAATTTTGCTTTTTTTACACTGATTGCCCTTTTTCAGGTATCAACGTTTTAGCTGATACAAATATAGGTTTTTCCCGAATTTGGGAAAAAGTAAAAAAATAAAAATTAAGAAAGTGTGAGGTATGATTATGAGAATGATGAAAAACAACAATAATGAAACAGTTATGGTAATCGGGATTGATCATGGTTATGGAAACATGAAAACAGCTACCAGATGTTTCCCATCCGGTGTAGCCAGATATGACAAGGAGCCAATCTTTCAGAATAATCTTCTTGTTTACAATGGCATGTATTACCAGATCGGAGAGGAACACAAGGAGTTCTGTGCAGAGAAAACGCAGGATGAGGACTATTATGTGCTGACACTGGCGGCTATCGCAAGAGAACTTGATGGGAAAGGTATGAACCGGGCAACGGTACATATCGCAGCCGGACTTCCCCTTACCTGGGTAGCTACACAGAAAGAAGACTTTCAGAAATATCTTCTCCAGAATGAAAGTGTGGATTTTACATTCCGTAACAAAGACTACCATGTAGAGTTTGCAGGAGCTGATATTTACCCACAGGGGTTTGCAGCAGCCTTTTACCGATTACAGGATTTCAAAGGAATCAACATGCTTGTGGATATTGGAAACGGGACTATGAACATCATGTATATCAATAATTCCCGTCCATTAGAGAAGAAATGCTTTACAGAGAAATATGGAACGCACCAGTGTGTGCTTGCAGTCAGGGAATCTTTGTTGAAAGAACTGGGAACAGTGGTGGATGATCTGGTGATTGAGCAGGTGATCCGTACCGGGACAGCAGATATTGGTGAGAAATATCTGACAGTCATTCGTAAAGCTGCCGGAGATTATACGAAAGAACTCTTTCATAAGCTGAGAGAACGGGAATATAATCCAGAACTGATGCGTCTGTATGTGGTCGGCGGTGGCGGTTGTATGATCCAGAATTTTGGAGAATATGACAAGAGCCGGGTGACAATTGTACGGGACATCTGTGCCACAGCGAAAGGCTATGAAGCAATGACCGTAAGGAAAATCCAGAGAAACGGAGGGATGCTTGTATGAGAAAAGAACGGAAAATCATCAATACAAATATCCGTTTGAATCTTTGTGATGAACAGGACAGGCAGGCATGGGAATATTTGCAGACGATGGACAGGGAAAAATATAAATCGTACACCAGAGCAGTTGTAGTTGCTTTAAACGATTATTTTTCCAGAGAGTACAGGAATGAAGCAGATCCGTATCTGGAAACCAGAGAAAAGGAAGATGTGTTTCTGAAAAGGGTGGAAACAGCTATCCGGGATGGAGTGAAAGAATCCGTCCCGATGGCTATAGCGAAGAATCTGATGGAAATGCTTGTACCGTTTGTAAAAGAATCGGTAGGAGAAATTAATCTGCCGGACAGAACACTAACAATGGAGAAAACGGATGGAGAGATCGCAGAAGATAATCTGGACTGGGAGAAAGAAGCTGATATGGATGCAGCACTGGATTTTGCGGATAGTTTTTAGCTGTCTGTAAAAAGGAAAAGCAGTCCGGTTTGCATAAAATAAATCGGACTGCCTTAAGTGGAGCTATTCTTTTTTCTTGGGTAAGGACGTTTATCATCTGTCAGGTTTAGCAGATAATCAACGCTGGTGTTATGAAATTCAGCCAGTTTAATCAGAATGTGAGTAGGGATATCGACATCACCACATTCATAATTACTGTAAATACGCTGACTGCAATTCAGAATTTCACCCATATTCTTCTGCGTAAGGTCACGATCTTCACGCAGATCCCGTATTCTCTGATACATGCGTTTCACCTCTAGCATAATAATAACTTAGCGAGATATTCACTATTGAAATATAGCGAGAAATTCGCTACACTGAATTTAAAAATGCAGGAGGGAGAAGTACAGAGTGAAAGAGAAAGTGAAAAAGGTGCTGGTGTGGATTTTTGAATTTGTTTTATTTTGTGGATATTTCTATGTTTTATTCGTGAATCTGGTATGTGGATTTGGATATGGAGGGATAAGCAGCAGAGGACAGGCAATAAAGATTTTATGTGCTTCGTTCTTCCTTGCAGTGGGACTTCCCGGATTGATCTGGTATCAGCATCGCAGACTTATGAAACTGGAGAATTTATTGCATGACCTGTTTGAAATTTGCGACAAAATAAAATAGCAGTAATAGAAAAATAGATTGACAGTAAGGAAAGCTTTACGGAAACAGAATAGCAGAAAAAGGTAATGGCAGTGATGGCATTTCTATTGGTAAAAATCAGTGAAATGTTCATGACTGCTATTTTTATGCTTTTCAGCAGAAATGGAAAGTGATTCAGAAAAAGAAAAGCAGAAATAACAGCGAAATATGGCAGAGAGGCATTTGCAGATGGAAAACGTTGTATAAGCAAGGCAAAGAAGAAATATAGAGTGCCGGATACGGCACATGATTGTCCGATACTTCACATCGGAGTGGTGCATGACTAGCCTGTTTCAGAAAGGAAAAATCTATGGAATGTGGAGATTTTCTCTTTCTTTTACAGTCAGTTCCTGCACCACAAAACCACTGTCATCTCAATTTTGGCTTGATAACGCAGAGGAGAATGTTGCTTACTTGGTGCTGGTTCAGTGGTGGGGAGATGACAGGCAAGTTTCGCAAAGTGGCAAGCCACTCTGCACCGGAGCCAGCCTTTGGGCTGCTCCTAAACTTGCCAGAGGGCTCTGCCCCTTGGAACCCCGGCACGTTAATGGCGTAAGTATTCTTGCGAAATGTCCACCGGACATTCCTACGGAACACTTACTGATTGACTAGGGTTTCACCCTGCACCCACCAAAGGGGCGTTGCCCCTTATGGAATCCCTGTAAATTTTAGCCGAAACGCTGTGTCTGTTGATAAAGAATGAAAATGAAGCAAGGAAGGAGACAAAAGCCTATGAGAAAACGAAATCATACAGTAACCATACGGATGAATAACGAGGAATATAATCTGCTTCAAAACAAAGTGAAAGAATCCGGAAGAACACAGCAGGAAGTTGTAATAAAAGCAATCGCAGATTTGAAGATAGCTTCTACAGAGGAAGTGGAAGAACTGAAAAGATTGAACCAGATGTTTGCAGATATTCTCAGTCAGCTTCGTGGAGCTACTACAAATATCAATCAGATTGCAAGAAAGCTGCATACAGATGGAGAAGTTCCAAATGACAGTACGCTGTATTTCCTCAATAAAAATATTCTTAAGTACCGGAAGGAGAGTGAAAAGATATGGCTATTAATAAGACGATTAACAAGCGGACAAATACACATGGAGCAATGAGAAATTGCATCGAATACGTTTTGCGTCAGGACAAAACAAGTGAGATGCTGACTTATGTAACAGGTCCGTACTGCCATGATGAGATTAATTATGATTTGGTGTACAGAACCTTTCTGGAAGAAAAGAAGATGTGGGATAAAGACACCGGGAGAATGTATGCCCACAACATCATTTCCTGGCATAAAGATGAGCAGATCACTCCGGAGCAGGCATTTGAATTTGGAAAAGAGTTTGCGGAAAAATGGTTTAGTGGATTCCAGACCTTAGTAGCGGTACATAAGGATAAAGAACATATTCATTGCCATTTGGTTACAAATTCGGTGAGTTATGAAGATGGGAGAAAGCTACATAACACCAGAAACGATCTGAAACGTATGAAACAGCTTACCAATCAGATGTGCCGGGAGCGAGGACTGACAGTTGCGGAAAAAGGAAAGCACTTTGATGGAAGTGAGATTGAAAAAGGGGAAGTCACTGCATGGAGTAAAGATAAATATAATCTGTTCCGTCAGCAGGTGAAGGACAGCTTTGTAGCGGACTGTGCAATGGCAGTGTTAAAAGCACTGGAAAATTGTATCAGCAAAGAGAAGTTTATAGAAAAAATGAAACAGTTTGGATGGGAAGTAAACTGGGCAGAGAAACGGAAGCACATCACATTTCAGAACCAGGATGGGAAGAAAGTGCGAGACAGCAATTTGTCAAAAACATTCCATCTGGACATCAGCAAGGAGGGATTGGAGAATGAATTTGATAGAAATTACGAAAGGGTACGAGCCGAAGCAGAACGAACAAACGGAGCAGATGAAGAGCTTGCCGGATACTACCGACAAGTGGAAGCAGCTTGCGAAGGAGCAGGCGGCTTCACTGGAGCTAGTGACGGAAGAGAGAGACGAGTTACAGGTGAGAAATCAGAAGATGAACGAGTTTATCCAGAAATTTCAGGAAAGGACACACAAGCTGAAAATGGAAAAACAGAATTTATTCTTCGAGAATCACGAAATGCAAGACGAAATTCGGAAATTAAACGACGAAATTCATCGTTTGACAACCGAACTGTCCGAAACGCAGAAGTTGAATCGATCGCTTCAGCAGAGCAACGACGATTTGAGGAACAGAAACGGCTTGAAGAGCAGGAGCGAACAAGAGCAGCTCGAAGAAGAAATAAAAGACGTTCGGGACCAGAACTCTAAATTGCAGATACAGGTGAATAAATCATCTGTTGAGGCAGTAGATGAAGCACAGGAGAAACAAAAAGAAGCGGAGAAAAAGGCTAGAACAATAGAATACCAGTTTAATAAGGCACAAGAAGAAGTAAAGACTGTGAAGAAAAAAACAGATTGTGAAATAAAAAAGTTGAAAAATGAAGCGAAAGAAAAGGAAACATTCTGGATGATAGCTTATATGATCTTGGTTTTGTTGGCAGTAATAAAAAATACCGTATTTCAAAAAGATCTATTTGCTTGCATAATTGTTCCATTGAGGTTTTGGTATAGATATATAGAGTGGTTAATCCATCCATCAGAATTAAATATTTTAGGTGAGCGAGAGTATTTTTCAGCAGGATGGTCGTGGTTTTTGAGAATTATGGCTATTCTTATTTTTCTTGGACTAGGAATAAGTAGTGAGATATTTGTGTTGAGGAAGATAGAGCAGTATCGAAAAGCATGGGATAAATATTCTATATGGATTCTGCTTATCAGCGTGTCATCAATTGCTGTAATAGGTGATGTAGTGAGAAAATATTTTCCGATAAATCATATATTGCTCTTGGGACTTATAAATATTGCTGCTATGGAAATAAAAATCTACTGTCATAATAAAAGGGAATTATATTAGAAAAACATTTATGGTTATGAAAAACCAAATTTGATTATTGACAATCAAATAAACAAATGCTATAGTGAACACAAGGAAATTGATTGTGAATAACCAAAGGAGGAAACAGGGTTGAATATTTCAGTTAAAGAGTTAAAAGAAAAAGAAAGCTCGAAAGTTGAAGAGATTAGTTGGGATATTTCAAATAGGATGAGAGAACTTGGAAATACATCCGTATATGGAGGCTTTTGCTTATCGTATGTAGCGTATTTATCTTTAAAAAATAAGATAAACGATGTATATCAGTTAGTAGAATATATGGAACTGACTTTTTCACCGGAAAGAGTCAGTTTCATAAAAGGAAATATTGAAAATTTATGGAATATGGCAATAGAAATCGGAGAAGCATATTCGGAAGAAACACTTTTAGCAGTAGTATTGTGGTGGCCATTGCAAGGGAATAAATTTATGGGAGAATGCGAAACCCCACAGAGTGTTGTAAAGTTGGCAAATGAGATACTTCAAATTTCAAATGATAAAACAGCAGATTTCTGTAGTGGAATTGGAACATTTCTAGTGAATGCTATAGAAAGAAACCCAGAATCACAGTTTTATGGTGTAGAGCTTGTAACCGAGGTCAAAGAAGTAGCAGAAATTAGAACGGAATTAATTTCTGATCAGGTGAAAATTGAGCAAAAATCAGTTCTGGACATAGATGACAATTTGATGTTTGATAAAATATTCTGTGATTATCCTTGGGGGATAAGGGTGAAAGAGAGCATTGGGAACAACGAGAAATTAGAGGCGATATATAATATTATACCGGAAGTACAGAAAGCAGCTGCGGGAGACTGGGTATTTATTATAAATGTCATGAATCATCTCAACAAACATGGAAAAGCGGTTGTTTCGGTGAGTAATGGAGTGACTTGGAACGGAGGAATCAATGCAGTAATCCGCGAAAAATTTGTAAAAAAAGGATTTGTCGAGGCGGTGATAGCACTTCCATCCAATTTGTATTCGAATACAGGAATTGCCTGTTCATTACTGGTATTAAGCAGAAACAATAAAAATATAAGAATGATAGATGCAACGGAGATGGCCTCAGTTGGACGAAGACAGAATGTTCTTAGTGATGAAAATATTTCTAAAATTATTGAATTGCTGAATATAGATGACGATAACTCAAAGCTAGTTTTGAGTGAAGAGGTGGCAAAAAATGAATACACTCTTAATCCGTCAAGATATCTTCAAAAAGAGATGCTCATAAAAAACGGTGTACCATTTGAATCTGTGATAAAGAACATAACAAGAGGAGCACAGATTAAAGCATCGGTTTTAGATGAAATTGTATCTGATGAACCAACGAACATGCAGTATTTGATGCTGGCAAATATACAGGATGGTATTATTAGTGATGATCTTCCTTATTTGAAAGAAATGAATCCTAAATACGAGAAATATTGTATTAAAAATGGAAGTCTCGTAATTTCCAAAAATGTATCTCCGGTAAAAATGGCAATTGCATCTGTAAAAGAAGGAAATAAGATTTTAGCGAATGGTAATCTTTATGTTATTGAGTTAGATGAAGATAAGATAAATCCTTACTTTTTGAAAGCATATTTGGAAAGTGAAAATGGAAAAGCAGCCTTATCTAGAGTAGCAGTAGGAGCTACATTATTAAATCTGCCGGTTGAAGGATTGAAAAAAATAACAATTCCATTGCCTGACTTAAAAAGTCAGAAGATAATTGCAGATAAATATTACGCCAAGATAAATGAAATAAAAGAATTGAAATACAAATTAGAAAAGGCAACAGCAGAATTAGAACATATTTATACGGAGGAACAATAAATGGACGAGAATAAGAAATTTGATGTAGTTGGAACTAATATAGCAGAGAAAGCGACAGTGATCTGGAATGTAGCAGATATGCTACGGGGACCGTTTAAACCGCATGAATATGGATTGGTAATTTTGCCAATGACAGTAGTAAAAAGATTTCATGATTGTTTATTACCGACACATAAAGCAGTATTGGAACAGTATGAAAAGGTGAAGAATTTTGCTGTAATTGATGGATTTCTGACAAAAGCTTCCGGTTATCAATTTTATAACATCAGCAAATATACATTTGAATCTTTATTATCTGATCCGGAAAATATCGAAGCAAATTTTCGAGATTATCTGAATGGATTTTCAGCAAATGTTCAGGATGTGCTGGCAAAGTTTGATTTTGATAATATTATCCGCAGAATGGTAGAAAGCAATACCTTGTATCTTGTCATAAAGGAATTTAATTCGCAAAAAGGATATCTGGGACCAGATAAGATCAGTGCAGTAGACTGTGGGTATATTTTTGAAGATTTAGTAAAACGATTTTCAGAATCTTTTGGCGAAGAGGCAGGAGCGCATTTTACCAGCAGGGATATCATATACTTAATGACCGATTTACTTTTATCAGATGCAGATTTGAGCAAAGGTGGAAATGTAACAGTGTATGATATGGCAATGGGAACATCTCAGATGCTCAGTTGCATGGAAGAAAGAATTCAGGAGCTGAATAAGGAGATTGGGGTTACCTGTTTTGGTCAGGAGTTTAATCCCTCTACATTTGCGATTGCAAAAGCAGATATGATGATTCGTGGGGGTGATCCAAATAATATGAGATTTGGAGATACCTTGTCAGAAGATCAGTTTAGCGGGTATCAGTTTCAGTATATTATTTCAAATCCACCTTTCGGAATTGACTGGAAAAGAGAAAAAACAGCAGTAGAGGCAGAGGCGAAAAAAGGTGAATTGGGAAGATTTGCACCCGGACTTCCGAAGATATCAGATGGACAGCAGTTGTTTGTATTGAACGGACTTTCCAAGCTGGCTCCAAATGGAAAAATGGCTATCATTCAGAATGGATCACCATTATTTTCAGGAGATGCAGGAAGCGGCCCGTCAGAGATTAGAAGATATATCCTGGAAAACGACTGGTTGGATGCGATTGTGCAGTTAGGGACAGATATGTTTATGAATACCGGTATCAGCACTTATATTTGGATTTGTTCTAAAGATAAACCAGTGCACAGAGCTGGAAAAGTGCAGTTGATTGATGCTTCGCATTGTTTTGAAGCAAGAAGAAAAAGTATCGGAACAAAAAGAAATGACATTACTGATAAATGCCGTGATCTGATTGTAAAGGCATATGGTGCATTTGAAAATGGAACTGTATATGGTGAGAAAGATGGTATTTACTGTCAGAGCAAGATTTTTGACACAGAGGAATTTGGATATCAGAAGATTGTAGTAGAACAGCCACAGAAAGATGAAAATGGCGAAGTTATATTAAAGAAGGGAAAGCCAGTGGCTGATGTGTCTCTGCGAGATACAGAAAATGTACCGCTGACAGAAGATATTGCGGAATATTTTAAGAGAGAAGTATTACCATATGCACCAGAAGCATGGATAGATGAAAAGAAAACGAAAAAAGGATACGAGATTCCAATGACAAGGTACTTTTATGAATATCAGGCACCGGAACCAGTGGAAGAAATTGCAGCACGCTTGCATGAACTGGAACTGGATATTCAGAGTAGTTTGGATGCTTTGTTTGGGGAGAAATAATATGAGTAGAGAGATGAAAGATTCCGGGGTTGAATGGTTGGGAGAA
The DNA here is from genome assembly GCF_018917985.1 of Blautia sp. MSJ-36. NCBI lineage: Bacteria > Bacillati > Bacillota > Clostridia > Lachnospirales > Lachnospiraceae > Blautia > Blautia sp. MSJ-36. Next base: position 220,057 of record NZ_JAHLPQ010000003.1, read on the forward strand.
ATTCCAGAGGAATGGAAGATAACAAAAATTAAGAGTATTTTTTATGTTGTTGCCGGTGCAACGCCTAAAAGTGAACAGGAGGGAAATTTTGATGGGAATGTAACATGGATAACACCGGCTGATTATAAAACATCAGATAAATATGTTTCATCAGGTAGAAGAAATCTGTCAATAGTAGGGTATGAATCATGTAATACAACATTGGTTCCTGCGGGAAGCATAGTTTTTTCAAAGAGAGCTCCTATTGGAAGTGTAGCCATAGCAAAAAATGAATTATGTACTAACCAAGGATGTTTGTCATGTGTAAAAAAAGGAGATATTAGTGAAAAGTATTTTTATTTCCTGATGAGCATATTAAGTAAAGAATTTGAATTGCTGGGGACAGGAACTACTTTTAAAGAAATATCAGCTTTTTCATTTGCAAATTTTAGAATACCATATCCGGAGAGCAAAGAACAAATTAAAATTGCAGATTTTATTGAAAATAAATGTAATTATATAGATACTATTATTAATAAAACAGAAATTTCGATAAGGAAATATAAAGAATTAAGAGAATCAATTGTTACAAAAGCAATAACCAGAGGAGTTAGAAATAATTGTTCAATGAAAGAAAGTGGTGTTGAATGGTTAGGAAGAATACCAAAGAACTGGGATGTAAAAAAAGGAAAACAATTGTTTAGGGAAACAAATGAGCGCTCTGTGACAGGAGAAGAGGAATTGTTAACGGTATCCCATATAACAGGTGTGACACCAAGAAAAAATAAAAATGTAAATATGTTTATGTCGGAATCTTTAGTTGATTACAAAATATGCCATGAAGGAGATATTGCTGCTAACACGATGTGGATGTGGCAAGGTGCGATAGGTGTATCAAAATATTATGGAGTAATAAGTCCTTCATATAACACATACAGACAAAAAACAGATACGTATGATGCAGATTATCTTGAGTATTTGTTACGTATCTCGCCATTAGTAGCTACATATGCAGCATATTCTACTGGAATAACTGCGTCAAGACTTAGATTATATCCACAGGGATTTTTTTCAATATTATTTCCAGTTCCACCTAGAAAAGAACAACAGGAAATTGCAGTATATTTAAATAAAAAAATACCGCAAATTGATCAGTTGATTATAAAAAAAGAGAAATTTGTTGATGAATTAAAAAGTTATAAAAGATCCCTGATTTACGAGTATGTAACAGGGAAAAAGGAGGTGCCAGAATCTTGAGTATAGATGTTACAACAGAAAAACGCTTCGAGGCAGACATTGAAGAATTCTTTTTATCACCGGCAGGTGGATATACACATAATAACGATGTGTATGATCCTCAGCTTGGTGTTTATAAAGATACGCTGTTGAGATTTATTCAGAGAACGCAACCGAAAGAGTGGAAACGCTTTTTATTGCAGAATCAAGTAGATTCAGAACGAAAATTCTGCCTTGCGTTCAACAATGCATGTGATATGGACGGACTTATTTCTGTACTGCGACATGGATTTAAACATAGAGGTATTCCGTTCAAAGTATGTTATTTTAAACCAGAATCTGGCTTAAATCAAACAGCGGAAGCACTGTACGAAAAGAATGAAATTACTTGCAACAGACAATGGTTTTATTCCAGTGATACACATAATTCTGTTGATATGGTTCTATCGGTAAATGGGATTCCGGTATTTGCCCTTGAATTAAAGAATCAGTATACAGGACAAAACGTTGATAATGCTAAGCGTCAGTGGATGTATGATCGTGACCCAAGAGAAATATGTTTTCAGTTCAATAAGAGAATCTTAGGATATTTTTGTATTGATCAGTTGGAAGTTTGGATGACAACACGGTTGGAAGGAAAAAATACATATTTTCTTCCGTTCAATCAGGGATCGAACGGTGCAGGAAATGATGGCGGCAAGGGAAATCCTGCGAATCCAGACGGATATCCGACATCATATTTCTGGGAGTATGTATTCCAGAAAGATAGTATGATGGATATTATCCAAAAGTTTATTCATCTGCAGGTAAAGGAAGAAAAGAAACAAATGCCTGACGGATCAGAGCGGGTCACGAAGAAGAAAAGATTGATTTTCCCAAGATATCATCAATTGGATGTTGTACGTAAATTAATTGCAGATGTGAAAAAAGAAGGCGCAGGTCGTAATTATCTGATTCAACATAGTGCAGGTTCTGGAAAATCCAATTCTATTGCCTGGACAGCGTATAGACTGGCTTCCTTACATGATTCGAATGATGAATCTGTTTTCAGCAGTGTGGTTGTAGTTACAGACCGAACCGTGTTAGATGAACAGTTACAGGAAACCATTTCAGGGTTTGATCACACGATAGGGTCGGTAGAGACGATTGATGATAAAAAGAACTCAAAAGATTTAAGAGACGCCATCAATAACGGAGCAAGAATTATTGTAACTACATTGCAGAAATTCCCGGTGATTTATCAGGAAGTGGATAAGGTTGCCGGAAGAAATTTTGCGATTATTGTCGATGAAGCTCATTCTTCACAGACAGGAAGTTCTGCAATGAAACTGAAAGCGGCGTTGGCTGATACAGAAGCAGCATTGCGAGAATATGCGGAAATAGAAGGAAAAGCAGAAGATGAAATAGATAGAAATGACAAACTTGTGCAGGAGATGCTGACACATGGAAAACATCCAAATCTATCCTTTTTTGCATTTACTGCAACTCCAAAACCAGCAACACTGGAGATGTTTGGAAGTCAATGGACAGATGGAAGTTTCCATCCATTTCATATTTATAGTATGAGACAGGCAATAGAGGAAGGATTCATTCTGGATGTTTTGCAGAATTATATGACTTACAGTACTTGCTTCAAAATTGCAAAAGACACACCGGAAAATCCAGAGCTTCCAGAAAGCAGAGCAACAAAAATTATAAAGAAATATGAAAAATTACATCCATATAATATCAGCCAGAAATCACAGATTATCGTAGAAACATTCAGAGAGACTACGAAACAAAAAATCGGTGGAAAAGGAAAAATGATGGTTGTCACAGACTCGAGACTGGCAGCAGTTCGATATTTCCATGAAATCAAAAGATATATAAGAGAACAACATTATGTAGATATGGATATTTTGGCTGCATTTTCCGGAACGGTGCAGGATGGAGATGAAGAGTATACAGAATCCGGGTTGAATGTAAGAAAAGATGGAAGCCATATATCAGAAAGTCAGACAAAGGAAGAATTTCATGATAATTTCAACGTTCTGGTAGTAGCGGAAAAATATCAGACTGGTTTTGATGAACCATTGTTACATACAATGATTGTTGACAAAAAATTGAAAAATGTGAAAGCAGTGCAGACATTATCTCGTCTAAACCGAACCTGTCCAGGAAAAGTGGATACATTTGTGTTGGATTTTGCGAATAAAAAAGAAGATATTCTGGAAGCATTTCAGCCATTTTATCAGGAGACAAGCCTTGAGCAGGAAGTAAACGTAGATTTGATTTATCAAACGGAAAAAGAACTTCTGGATTATGCAATTTATAATGAGAATGATATCAAGGCATTTATTGATATATGGAATCATCCTGGTAAGCAGGATGCAACTGCAATGGGAAAAATGACAAGTGTATTAAAACCGGTAGCAGACAGATATAATTTGAAAAACCCAGAAGAACGGTATCAATTCAGAAGACAGGTAAGAAAATTATTACGATGGTATAGTTATATAACACAAGTAGTTCGTATGTTTGACGCAGATATGCATAAGGAATATCTCTTCCTTAGCTATTTAATTGGACTCTTGCCGGAAGAAAAGGAAGAACCGATTGATTTAGATGGAAAGCTGAAATTGGAATACTATAAATTGCAGAAGACTTTTGAGGGTGCAATAAAACTGGAAAAAGTTGACGGGCAGTATGTTCCATCTAAAAAGCAGGGGGCACAGGGGATCCGACAGAAAAGCACATTGGATGAAATTTTGGATAAGATTAACGAGAAGTATAAAGGACAGTTTACAGATGGAGATCGGGTGATGCTTGGTGCGTTACACGATAAGCTGATTGCTGATGATAAACTGGCAAGTTCTGCACGTACTTCAGATCCAAGAATTTTTACGGAAAGCATTTTTCCTTCTGCTTTTGGAAATGCAGCAATGGAAAGTTATATGGAAGCGCAGGACAGCTATGGTTCTCTATTTGAGGACAAAAGTAAGTATGATGCTGTAATGAGTGCACTGGCGGGAGTGATTTACAGGGAAATGCGTTCTAAAAAGACTGTGGATTACCGGAAAATTGAGAGAGATGAGCAAGCGCAAATGGTAGCGGAAGAACCAGTTAAATATGGGAAATAGTGAAGAAAATATGATGTTATAAAATTGTGTCAAAACGAGGGAGGGTTTTTATGTGGCTGGATAATGCGTCAGATATTGATATTCTATTTTATGAACCATATGCAAGAATAATTGCAGATATTGCTAAAAATAAAGAATATAACCCATTGACAATTGGAGTGTTTGGACTATGGGGTGCTGGAAAATCCACTTTATTGAAGTTAATAGATAAAAAACTTGAAAATCAAAAAGGTATTATTTGTGTGACCATTAATGCATGGATGTTTGAATCATATGATGATGCGAAAACTGCAATTATGGAGGCCTTATTGCAGGAACTAAAAGAAGAAGTTCCTGCAGAGGTAAAAAAGAAATTTGGAAAATTAATTAAAAGAGTAAATTGGTTTAAATTAGGAACGAAAGCCGTATCTACACTTGCACCGGTAGTTGCAAGTGTAGCAACAGGAAATCCGTTACCTATGTTATTAAGCGTAACTGGAAGTGCAGAAGAAATAGGGAATACTGTCAAAAATGCAGCAGATTCAATTCAATCGTTGAAAGATGAATATTGGAAAGATGAAGATGACTCGACCGATGAAAGTACAATAAATAATATAAGAAAATTTAGAGAAGAGTTTTCAGATGCGCTGAAAAATGACAATATCGAAAATATAGTTGTAATGGTAGATGATTTGGATAGATGCCGCCCAGAACGAATAATTGAAATATTGGAAGTGATTAAGCTGTTTTTAGCTGTTGATAGAACAACATTTATTATTGCTGCGGATGAAAATGTTATAAAGTATTCCATTCGTGAAAAGTATCCACCGATGAATGGTTTTGATGTAGAACTAGACAAAGAATATATTGAAAAAATTATTCAATTGCCGATATATATCCCAGAGTTATCTGCAAAGGACATACAAAATTATCTATTATTACTGGTTGCACAAAGTTATTTGAAACAGGAAAGTTTTAGCCGCCTAATAGCTAAAATATTTGAAGAAAAAATGATAGTTTCTGGTGATATAATTACATTAGAAGAAATTAATAGTTTGATTGATGAGTTAAACCTGAGTTGGAGGGACGGGGATAAGTCAGCTTTTAATGAAACGGCAAAGATTATTGATGAAATAAGAGAAATTGTTGCTTCTACGCTGAAAGGGAATCCACGTCAGGCAAAACGCTTTCTGAATACATTTATTACTAAACGCCAGTTGGCAAAAATTTATTATGGTGATGAAATTGATATTTCTATTTTGGCGAAGTTGTTAGTGTTACAAAAATTGGATAATGACTTGTTTATACAGCTAAATGAATGGAGTAAAGAATTTGATACTGAAAATAAAAAATTCAAGCAAATTCGTACAGAATTCCGGGAAGGAAATATGGATAGTCAAAATCCGTGGAATACGGCACAAATGAAAAAGTGGATAGAATGTAAACCTGTTGACTTGGAAAAATATCGTTTAGAAAAATATTTTTATTTAACAAGAGAAAATCTGAAAAGTTCTAGCATTGATGAATCTGGATTCAGTAAAAATACGAAAGAAATTTTGGAAAGAATTGGACGATCTAAAGCTGGCCAAATGGCGGCTATTATAAAAGATATGAAAGAATTAAATGCAGAAGAAGTTGCAGATACATTTAAGATTATTATACCTAAGATCGAAAAAGGCGAAATGAAATTTTTTATTATAAGAGATTTATTTTTGAATTTTGATACGTATAAAGGAAAAATAGTGGAGGCAATTGGAAAATCAACAGTCACAATAAAAGCGGGTGATATGGCTGCATTAAGAACAATGTATAATAGTGATACAGGAAGTATGAATACTGTATTAGAAATAATGGTAAAAAAAGGAACGTTAACAGATGAGCAGATTACAGAAATAAAAGAACAGAGGAAAAGCTAATATGGGTACATCGAAAGGATATATAGCACCAACAACACTGCATTGGTCAAAAGCGAAAAGAGCAGTGACGTCATTTATAAATAATAGAGATTATGATTCGAAAGCAAAAGCTGCTAGTAAATATGCTACAGCAATGAAAACAGACATGTCGACAGGTGGTAGTTTCCAATCAGCAGCTGCAAGAACTTTAGGTTTTGCACAAAAAGTTGCATCGGGTGGACTGGATAATGCATTGCGTGAATATAATAGGGAAGACCTTGTAGGAAAGCCGTCAGAAGTTGTTTGGACAGAATTACTGCATGAATTTACAAATTCTGGAGCATCGGTAGAAGATAATATGGCAGCAGATGCATTGTCACAGGCTATGGATAATTTGGAAATTGAAGATATTGCAGATATAGGGAATGTTTCGGTTGATGTACTGTTAAAAGAAATGTTGAAGGAATACATAAAAGAAAATTTTGACTTTCGATATGAAGAAAAAATATCAAAAGGAAAAACACCGGCACAAACATCCGAAATTTTAAATGACATGCATGAATATATAGAAAATAGCATTGATGGTGATTTAAACTTGGATAATTTGAGAACAGTTGATTTTTCTAATATGGGAACAGCACAAGTAGTAGAAGATGCATTGAGAGATGCGTTATCTGTGTTTGAAAAGTATTATGGGGAGGATTAGGAATGCGGTTTTGGGTTGATAAGGAACAAGAGAAAAAGCCAGATGACGAATGGAAAGACGCATATGTTTTTTCGATTAATCGAAAAAAATATAGTACGATATTTACAAATATAACAGACAGCTGGTACCGGATGGATCAAATGCAGATTCCTGCAATATATGAGGATTTATTTATAATAGGTTTGAGCATTTTTGCTTTAGACAAAAGAGTATCCAGAAGAAGGTTTAAAGATTGTTGGACTAGAGATATAAATGTATCTATTCCGGTATTGGAATATGATAAATGGAAGGATACGAGCTTACAATGGGAAAAAATACTTGGATTTTTAACGGGAGATCATTGGCATATTGTATTTAGGAAAAGTGAAGTAATATATAGCTATAGAGAGCATGCAAATAGGATTCATTTGAATGTTCAGGATTGTGATTGTGTATGTTTGTTTTCGGGAGGTTTGGATTCTTTTTGTGGTGCAATTAGACTATTAGAAGAAGGGGGCTCTCCTTGCCTGGTTGGACATAATGAATGTAAGCGCTTAATTCTTGGGTAACTATACATTTGCCGTTTTGTAGTTCATAATGATTGATAGTAAATAGTTTTTTACTCCACTTCGTAGATAGGAAGTGGTCAATTACTATACTTGGAG